>JACRCS010000193.1 GCA_016218905.1 Deltaproteobacteria bacterium | reverse complement strand
CTTCAAGAAGATCAACGATGGGTGGGGGCACGCGTGCGGCGACGAGGTCCTCCGGGGCCTCGGAAGGCTTCTCCTCTCGTCCCTCCGGCAGCTCGACCTCGCCGCCCGCTGGGGGGGCGAGGAGTTCCTCGTCATCCTCCCGGAGACGGCCTCCGATGGGGCTCTCGTCATCGCCGAGAAGCTGCGAAAGGCCGCTCGGGAGCTGAGGGTAGGGTGCGAAGGCCGCGAGGTCGCGTTCACCATCACGCTCGGCGTGAGCAGCTCCACGGCGGGCGGCCCGCCGCTGGCGGAGTGCCTTCGCCTCGCCGACGAAGCCCTCTACGCGGGGAAACGCGCGGGGAAGGACAGGGCCGTTCCGGCTGCGGGGTCCGCCGGCAGCTGACGGTCGAAGAACGATCGGATTCGCGTTCCCGGCACCCTGTCGGGGACAATACGCGGTGGTGGCGTCTCCGAGGATCCTCTTCGTCTCCCCCGGGTGGCCCAAGGGACGCCTCTGGGGCGAGATGTCGTTCCGCTTCCCGAGCCTCTCGCTGGCCGTCGTCGCGGCGGCGACGCCTCCGCACTGGGAGATCGATCTCTGCGACGAGGGGTTCGCGCCGATCGACCTGGATCACGGCGCCGACGTCGTCGCGATCACGGGCATGACGGCGCAGGCCGTCCGGGCCTACGAGATCGCGGACGCTTTCCGGGGCCGAGGGAAGACCGTGGTGATGGGGGGCTTCCACGCGAGCAACCTGCCGGAAGAGGCTCTCGGGCACGTCGACGCCGTCGTCGTGGGCGAGGCCGAGGCCGTCTGGCCTCGGCTCCTCGCCGACTACGAGGCGGGACGGCTGGGCAAGGTCTACAAGGCGGATGGCCTCATAGACACGGCGGCGATCCCGGTCGCGCGACGCTCGATCTTCGACGGCAAGGGCTACCTCCTCACGAACACGATCCAGACGACGCGGGGCTGCCCGTACGACTGCGAGTTCTGCTCGGTGACGGCCTACTTCGGCCGGAAGTACCGCAAGCGGCCCGTCGAGGCGGTCGTTGCCGAGCTTACCGGGATGCGGAAGAGAGGCTCGTACGCCTTCTTCGTCGACGACAACATCGTCGTCGACCGGGCCTATTCTTTGGAGCTCTTCCGGAGGATGAAGGGTCTGGGGATGAAGTGGCTCTCCCACGCCTCCCTCGACCTTGCCCAGGACCCCGAGCTCCTCGCGGCGATGGGGGAGTCGGGTTGCATCGGGCTCTTCGTCGGCTTCGAGACGCTCGACGAGGCCGCCCTAAAGACGATGGGCAAGAAGACGAACCGGGTCGCCGGCTATGTCGACGCCGCGAAAGCGTTCCGCGACCACGGCATCGGCATCCTCGGCTCGTTCGTCCTCGGCTGGGACGGCGACGGGCCGGATGTTTTCGAGAAGGTCTTCCGGTTCTGCGAAGAAGCGCGCCTCGAGGCGGCGATCTTCCCGATCCTGACCCCCTACCCCGGGACGAAAGTCCGCGAGCGGCTTCTCGCCGAGGGACGAATCCTCTCGAACGACTGGCGCGATTACGACATGGAGCACGTCAACTTCGAGCCGAAGGGGATGAGCGTCCGCGAGCTTCAGGAAGGGTACGAGCGGCTCTGCGGCCAGTTCTATTCCTTCCCCTCGATGTGGCGACGCCTCTCGTTCCATCGCTCCCTTCCGGCCTTCGGTCCGATGAACTTCGGCTTTCGGGCCGCCCTTCGGCGCAAGGTGGCGGATGCCTGACGGCCTGGTCTGCGGAGGGTCCGGAAGGTGAAGGTCCTCATGATCTCGGCGAACCGGGAAAGGGATCCCTCGCCCGTCTTCCCGCTGGGCCTCGCCTACCTCGCCGGCCCGCTGGAGCAGGCAGGGCACGCCACGCGTCTCCTCGACCTCTGCTTCGAAAAGGACCCCCCGGCGGCGGTCCGCCAAGCGCTCGACGAGGTCGCCCCGGCCGTCGTCCTCGTCTCGGTCCGCAACCTCGACAACGTCACGTGGCCCGTCTGCCGGTCCTACGTCGACGGCGTGAGCGAGGTCGTCGCCCTCTGCCGCGAGCGGGCGGTCGTCGTTCTCGGCGGCTCCGGCTTCTCGCTCGAGCCCGTCTCGCTCCTGGCGGCGACCGGCGCCCATTGCGGCGTCGTCGGCGAGGGGGAGGAAGTGCTCCCGCACCTCCTCGACCGGATCGAGGCGGGCATACCGCTCCACGGGCTTCCCGGCGTCGTCGTCGCCGGGGACGGGGTACCGACGAGCCCGCGCATTCCGGCGTCGGTCGGGTCGCCGAGCCGGGCCCTGTTCGACGTCTCGCGCTACCTGACCGAGGGGGGGGCGGCGAACGTCCAGACCAAGCGCGGCTGCCCTTTCGCTTGCGTCTACTGCACCTACCCGATCCTCGAGGGGAGCCGGGTCCGCACCCGCCCGGCGGCGGACGTCGTCCGCGAGCTGCGCGCGCTCGTTGACGAGCACGGGGTCGACTACGTCGAGTTCTGCGACGACATCTTCAATTTCCCGGAAGCCGCCGCCGAGGAGCTCTGCGAGGCGATGATCGCCGACGGCCTCCGGCTCTCCTGGTCAGCCTTCGTCAACCCGGGCCACCTCGACGCGGGCCTCCTCGACCTCATGGTGCGGGCCGGTTGCGACGCCGTGGAGCTCGGGACCGATTCGGGCTCGCCCACGATGCTGCTGAGCCTCGGCAAGTCGTTCTCGGTCGACGAGATCCGGCGGTCGTCGCGCCTTTGCCGCGAGGCGGGCGTCGCCACGGCCCACTACCTTCTCTTCGGTGGTCCCGGCGAGAACGACGAGACGATCGCCGAGAGCGTGGCCCTGATGGACGAGCTCGCGCCGGACGCCGTCATCGTCATGGTCGGAATCCGGATCTACGCGGGAACCGAGCTCCACGAGGTCGCGCTTCGCGAAGGAATCGTGACCCAGGGGCAGAGCCTTCTCGAGCCGGCCTTCTACCCGGCGGAACCGGAGCTTCGCCGGATCGTCGAGCGCGTCGCCGAGGAAGCGAGGCGGCGCCGGGCCTGGATCGTCCCCGGTCTCGAGGTGAACACGTCGGTCGGCGTCCTCGAGATGCTCCGGAGACGGCAGAAGCGCGGCCCGATCTGGAAGGTGCTCGGCCAGCGCGCGAGCTGGCGCGGCCGGACGCGCCCGGCGGTCGAGTCCCGCCCCTGAAACAGGAAGGGCCCCCGCGGTTCCGTCCGGGGACGCCTCCGGCTCAGTTCACCGACAGGACGATCCCCAGCCGCGTCAGGGTCACGGGGTGGCGGAGCAGGCCGCGGATCCGGATCACCCGGCCGAGCGTCTTTCCGACGACGGAGCGGCCGGCCTTGTCGAAGAGCCAGGGGAGGCCGCCGACCACCCGAACGTTGGAGAGCTCGATTATGGAGTCGGAATCGGCGCTGACGGTCGCGGTGGTCCCCTCGAGAAGGCCGTCGTGGATCACGCAGTGGCCGCGGTCGAAGGTGAGGGTCACCTGCACCTCGGCGTCGGTCGCCAGGAGCCCGACCGCCCCTTTCATGCGGGAGAGGACCCGCTTCTTGTAGGCGTTCGACGCCACGTTGGCTTTCAGGAGCTCGGCCACCATGTTGCCGAGGCCGTTCTCCTCGGCGCCCTTGTCGACGGTGATCTCCGGCTCGGCCACGCTCATCCTCGCTCTTCGAATGCTGGGGTACGGGACCTAGAACGCGGCCCGGTAGACCTCGAGCAGCTCCTCGGCTCCGAGGACCGTCCTGCCGTTGTAGATGATCGAGGCGTCGGCGAGGGTCGCCTCGGCGAGCTCGGCAAGCGCGTCCGCGGGGACGCCCTGCGACGAGAGCGTCAGAGGCAGCCCCGTCTTGGCCGCGAACTCCGAGAGGCGGCCGGCCACCAGCTCCGCGCACGCCTCGTCGGTGAGACCGTCGACGGCGATGCCCAACGCCGCGGCGATGGGCCGGTACGTGGCGGCCGTCTCGACGGCGTTGAAGCGCACGACGTGCGGCATGACGATGGAGTTCGCGAGCCCGTGGTGGATTCCGTACCGCGCGCCGACGGTGTGGGCGATGGCGTGGACGAGGCCGACCTGCGCGTTGGAGAACGCGGCGCCGGCCATGTTCGAGGCGATGAGCATCTGCCCGCGGGCCACGAGGTCGCTGCCGTCCGCGACGGCGCGCGGGAGGAACTCGCGGATGAGGCGGATGGCGTGGAGCGCCAGACCATCCGCGATCGGCTCGTTCTGTTGGGAGTGGATCGACTCGACCGCGTGGGACATCGCGTCCATCCCCGTGGCGGCGGTGAGGTGCGGCGGAAGCCCGACGGTCAGGTCGGGGTCGAGGAGCGCGGTGTTCGGGATGATGTTGTAGTCGCCGAAGAGGAGCTTCTGGTGCGCCTCGTGGTCCTTGATGACCGCGACGTAGG
This sequence comes from Deltaproteobacteria bacterium, assembly GCA_016218905.1. Next base: position 232 of record JACRCS010000193.1, on the reverse strand, counting down.
TGACCTCGCTCCCCGTGCCGGCTGTCGTCGGGATGGCGACGTGCGGCGTCTGGGGTCGCTTCAGGACCTGGAACCCCTCGTAGTCCCGGAGGGAGCCGCCCTCCTTCAGGACGATGGCGATCCCCTTGGCGGTGTCGATCGCGCTCCCGCCGCCGACGCTGACGATGCCGTCGGCGCCCCTCTCGCGCGCGAACGCGGCGCCCGCGTCGACGATGTGGACGCCCGAGTCGGG
>JACRCS010000192.1 GCA_016218905.1 Deltaproteobacteria bacterium | reverse complement strand
GGAGCCAGCGGCGGTCGATGGCCGGCTTGCCGGCGACGGTCTCGTTCCCGTCGAGAGCGCGCTCGGCCACCACCTGGATCCGGAACGAACGCTCCTCTTTCCCCCGTCGCGGACCTGGATCGCGCGCGGGATGAACCATTTCGACCTACTCGGCCGGCCGGAGGTCTACGCACGGATCCGGGAGTGGCTGGGATCGAGAACTCCAGACGGGACTCTCGACCGATGATTTCTGCCAACACTCAGCAGGTCGTCCTGAAAGCCACGGACCTGGGAGCTCTCTTCGGCTCGACCTGGAACGCCTGGGCGGGAAGCGGCTCTTGAAGGTCCGCGTCGTCTCCGCCGCCCGCGTTTCACTCGGCCTGCTGTTCACGGCAACGGGGATCGGCGGGTTTCTCGGGCTCGTGCCGCTGGCGCCGCCGCACGCCTTTCAGGTGATCCTGATCGAGAGCGGCTGGATGAAGCTCGTGAAGGCGATCGAGCTGGGCGCGGGGGTGCTCCTTCTCTCGAACCGGTTCGTCCCGCTCGGCCTGGCGCTCCTTCTGCCGGGAGTCGTCTCGATCGCCCTCTACCATCTCCTCCTCGACCCCGCATTCCTCTGGATCGTGCCGGTCGTCGCGGGGCTGGAAGGGTTTCTGCTCTGGTCCTACAGGGGGAGCTTTCGCGGGCCGCTGGTGCGGGACACGCCGCCCGGGGCGTGAGTTACCGCCGCCCCTCGGCCTTTGCCAGGTCCGCGTCGTAGCGAGGGTTCTTCCACTCATGTGGCACCGGGTCGGCGTCCGGGCCTTCGTCGAGGAAGGTGACGACGCGAACGACGAGCCGGACTTCGGACGCGCTGTCGACGCGCGAGAGGAACTTCGTGTCGAGCGTGACGCCGGGTTCGATCGCTTTCAGCGGGCTTCCGAACGCGACGTCCTGGTTCTCACCGGGAAGCACCCGCCCGCGGGAGTCGAGGTAGACGACGGTCGCGATCACCCGGCGGACCGGGCGGTCGGTGGCGTTTCGGACCGTTGCCTGATAGGTCGGAAGAGGCGGATAGCCTTGCACGGCGACGGCACTCAGCTCCAGGGGCGGGCGCCCGGCGGCCTCGAGCCGATCGAGCCGTTCGACGGGCCGCTCCGGGCGCGCGGGTGTGGGGGAGGGCCGCGGCAGCGACCGGGGCTGCGGGGGCGGTTCGGGCGAAACCGGGCGCCCGGCCGGGTCGCCGCACGCGACGCAGAGCGCCGAGAGACCGAGGCAGCAGGCGAGTCCGACGATGGCTTTCACGTCGCGGACGTTACCTCGGGGCCCGTTCCGGCGTATGGAGCGCCTGAAAAAGCTGCCGGGAGCGGGCTCACCAGCGTCGCTCCCGGCGTCCCTGACCTGCGAAGAGGGGGGCGGCGGAGAGTGGTTCCTCGCCTGCCAGGGGTTTTCAGTTCTGTAAGAGGACCGAACCTTTTGTGGGTGCCTATCCCTTGATACAATGGTGGGACTCATTTGCCCGAAATGCAAGGGCCGGCTTTTTGTGCAAGCCGGCCCTTCTGAGTCCTGTTCGCTCGGGTCAGAGCCCTCGCGCTCTCCGGTAGGCGGGGATAGCCGCTTCGAGGACGCGACATGCGGCGGTGAGGTCCTCGGCCTTCAGGACGTAGGCGATCCGCACCTCGTCCTTGCCGAGACCCGGCGTCGCGTAGAAGCCGTCGGCCGGCGCCACCATGACGGTGGCCCCGTCGAGCTGGAAGTCGGTGAGGAGCCACTGGGCGAAGTCTTCGCTGTTCTTCACCGGAATGCGGGCCACGAAGTAGAAGGCCCCCTCGGGTTTGCGGAAGAAGATACCGGGGATCTTCGTCAGCTCGGTGAAGAGGATGTCGCGCCGTTTGCCGTATTCGGTGACGACCCCTTCGACGTACTCAGGGCCGAGGAGCGCGGCTCCCGGCGCGATCGCCTGGGCGAGGCCCGGCGGAGAGAGACGCCCCTGCGCCATGTGGAGGCACGACTGGTAGACCTCGGGATTGCGCGTGACGAGGCAGCCGAGGCGGATGCCGCAGGCGCTGTAGCGCTTGGAGAGGCTGTCGACGACGACGACGACGTCCTCGTAGCCGGGCAGGGAGAGGGCGCTCGTGATCTGGTGCCCGTCGTAGACGAACTCGCGGTAGACCTCGTCGGCGATGAGGAAGAGGCCGTGGTCGCGGCAGAATTCGGCGACCAGGACGAGCTCCTCTTTCGAGTAGACGGTCCCGGTCGGGTTGTTCGGGTTGCAGAGCAGGACGGCCTTCGTCTTCGGCGTGATCGCCTTCTCCCACTCCTCGCGGGCAGGGAGGTGGAAGCCGTCCTCGGCGCGCGTCACGATCGGCTTCAGCTCGACGCCGCCCATCGCCGCGAAGGCCCGGTAGTTCGTGTAGAAGGGCTCGACGAGGAGGACCTCGTCGCCCGTCTCGCAGCAGGCCATGAAGGCGAACAGGACCGCCTCGCTCCCGCCCGTCGTCGTGATGACCTGGCTCTTCGTCAGCTCGATGCCGCGGCCACGGTAGTAGCCGACGAGGAAGTCGAGGCACTCGGGGGTGCCGTTCGACGGGGTATAGGCGTAGACCTTGTCGTGGATCTGCGCGAGCCGGTCCCGCATAGGAGCGGGGGTCTCGAGGTCGGGCTGGCCGATGTTCAGGTGATAGACCTTTACACCGCGCTTCTTCGCCGCGTCGGCGAAGGAGGCGAGCTTGCGGATGGGGGAGGCGGGGACGCGCCGGCCCCGCTCCGATACGCGGGGGGTGGCCTTTTCTGCGGTCGGGACGCTCATGGCGATCAGATTACACCGGCCCCCCGCGCCGTCGGGACTCCCAGAGCCGACCCCCGACCAATCAGAAGCCGGCGGCAGCCCCGTCCTTTCGCTTCTCCGTCGCGCCGAGGAAGAAGCCGGATAGAGGGTCCCGGGCGATCGCCTGGTAGCCGCCGTAGGCGCCGACCGGTTCCCGACCGATCCGGTGACCGCGTCTCATCAGCTCCTCGAGGACGGGAGCCGGAAGTCCCTCCTCGAGGAAGAGCTCGCCGCCGTCCTTCATGACCGTCCCGGTCGGCTCGCTCGAGCCCGTGTGGTGGAAGCGGATCGCGTCGCCCGCTTCCTGGAGGTTCATG
>JACRCS010000205.1 GCA_016218905.1 Deltaproteobacteria bacterium | reverse complement strand
CCCTGCGTTCGGCGTCGGCCGCGATGGCCCCACCAGCCCCTCGCTTCGACACCGATGGGAGCGGGCTCAGTACGAACCCTTGAGGAGAAGGAACGAGAGATGAGTGGGATTGCGTGGTTGGTGTTCGTCGCGGCCGCCGTGCTCGAGGTCGGAGGGGACGCCGTCATCCGGAAGGGGCTTCGCGGAGCCGGACTGGGGATGATCGCCTTGGGGTTCCTCGTCCTGGGGAGCTACGGGTTGATGGTCAACATGGTCAGGTGGGACTTCTCGAAGCTCCTGGGCGTCTACGTGGCCGTGTTCGCCGTCGTGAGCGTGCTCTTCGGGAAGATCGCCTTCAGTGAGACGATCCCGGGGTCGACCTGGCTCGGGCTCGCGATCATCGTGGCCGGCGGGGCAGTGATCCAATTCGGTAGCTCCTGACGCCGCGGTACCCGTTCCCCGTCACAGGGTGACGACGAGGTCCGCTTCGAACTCCGGGTTCTCCCACTGCCCGGTGAGGAGCGGATAGCCCCTGGGGTTGCACACGACTTCGGTTCCCTTGAGCCGGTAGCGCAACGAGCGGTGCGTGTGGCCGTGGATCCACAGGCGGGCATGGTTCCGCCCGATCAGGTACTCGAGGTCGCTGGCGAAGGCGGCCGAGAGGAGCGCGGTGCGGTACTCCGTGACGACCGAGCGGCGAGAGGGAAGGTGGTGGGTCACGACGACCGTGGGGCCGGGGCAGGGCTCGGAGAGGATCGAGGAGAGCCAGCCCAGGTTCTCGGTGTGCAGACCGGCCCAACCTTCGGGCGTGAGCCTCCGCCACCCCTGGCGAATCACCTGGAAATCCCTCATCGACCGCTGACAGTGATTCATGGCGAGGTTCGCCCGCTCGGGGCCGAACAGGGCGAAATCGGTCCAGAGCGTCGTCCCGACGAAGCGGACGCCCTGGTAGGTCCAGGTGTCGTTGGCGAGCACGTGAACGTGTCCGGAGCGCCTCCCCTCGGCCCGCAACCGCGACAGGGCGGTGTCGACGTCATGGGTGTAGAACTCGTGGTTGCCGGGTACGTAGATAACCGGCTTTGGGAATGTGCGCGCCGCCCACCGGACGCCCTCGGTCCCGAGATCCACGTCCCCGGCGAGCACGACCACGTCGGCGTCCACCCGCGGGAGGTCCAGCGGGCGCCGGTACTCGAGGTGCAGGTCGGAGAGGATGTGGAGGCGCATCGGCTCCGTTCACCGAGACCGGGCATACAGGGTCGAGCGGCCCGGGCGATCGTTTGGCCGCGTCAAGTCTGAGACCCCGGCTGAAGCCCGGCGACGAACGGCGTGTGGACGGCGGCGTGGACCAGGGTCTGCAGGCGCGCCGTGGCCTCCAGGGCGAGGCGCAACAGGTACCGCTCCTCGACCGGGAGCGCCGCTGGCGACACATAGGCGCAGGGCCCGGCACCGGCCCTGAGCGCCTCCGCCTGTGCCGCGAACAGGAGGCGCAGGAAGCACTGGTAGGCGCCGCGGATGAGTCGGCCCTCGTCTGTCGGCATGACGCCTGCGCGTGCGAGCTCTTCCATCCGCTCGATCGTGGAGCGTGCCGTGATTCCATAGAGCAGTGCGAGGATGCGGACGCACTCGACCACGAACCGCAGGCCCGACTCCTTGAGGTCCAGCTGTCCCTTGTGCGGCCCCGACCTCTCGGTGACGAAGCCCTTGAAGAAGGTCAGCGGAACCTTGTGGTGCGCGGCGTCCTCGAAGAGGCGCCGGATGAGCTTGTGATTGCCCTGGACGCCCTCCGTGACGAACACCCGCAGCCGAGCGGCCAGGGAGACGTCGCCCCAGAGGGGCACGAAGTCGTAGAAGACCGTGGTCCGCCGGACGGCTACCGGGTCGACCTCCGAGAACCAGGAGGCCAGCTCCTGTTTCCACTCGGACAGAGGCCGCCGCCACGGGCGGTTTTCGCTCATCACGCCGCCTTCGCACCGCGGAAAGCCGATCCGAGTCATGGCGTCGGTGAACCGCGCCCCCAGCTCCGAGAAGTAGGCCTCGGACCCGGCGCGGCGTTCCGAAGGCGCGTCGGCGAGGATCATCCCGTGGTCCTGGTCCGTGGCGAAGTGGCTCTCGGCCCGGCCGTGGCTCCCCATGGCGATGAGGCAAAAGGCGAGCGGAGGCGGGCCCTTCCCCTGCGCCTCCATCTGGCGCAGGCAGATCTCGAGGGCCTGGCGATGCAGGTCCCGGTTCACCGAGGAGAGGATCTGGCTGACTTCGGTCGCGGGGACGTTGTCCTCTAGGAGGGAGAGGCAGATCTGCTGGCTCCGGTCGCGGACCTCCGAGAGCGCGGCGATGTCGTCGGCCTTTTCGATCCGCTCCACCAGGGAGAGCGTCTCCCGAGAGCTGTAGGCCAGGACGTCGCGGATGGACAGGAGCCCGACGAGGCGGCCGTCGTCGACGACCGGCAGGAACAGCACCTTGTGGGTCCGCATGAACCCCATGGCCTTGTAGAGGTAGGCGTCCGACGGCACCGAGTAGAGGGGTGTGCTCATGATCTCCCGCAGGCGCACGCCCTTGGGGTCCAGGTTGTTGGCGAGCACCCGCAGGACCAGGTCCCTCTCGGTGACGATCCCCACGGGCCGGCCCTGGTCCTCCACGATCACGGCTCCAGCGCCGGCCTCGCGCATGGCGTTCGCGGCGTGGCCCACCGTCGCCTCGCCGGAAAGAATGAGCGCGTCGGGAGCCATGGCGTCGCACACCCGCCGGCGAAAGGGGAAGGTCTCGGCGTGGCGGAGGCCGGACCGCCGCCCGTGGGCGAGGACGTCGCGGAGCACGTCTTGGAGACGCTCGGCCATGGTGGCCGCAAGGACCTGACCAACGGAGGGGTAGCGGTCGGTCAAAGCCCTCAGCACCGCGGGGGGAAAGGTGAGCACCTCTCCGGGTCCGACGACGCGAACCGACACGGGCGACGGCTCGTGGGTGAACATGGAGAGGAAGCCCATCAGCTGGCCGGGCTTTGCCACGCTGAGCGCCCGCTCCT
>JACRCS010000204.1 GCA_016218905.1 Deltaproteobacteria bacterium | reverse complement strand
GCTCCGCGTCAGATCCCGGGCGGTCCGGGCCAGCCGGAGCACGATCTCCTCCGTGACCTCCTGGATCGCGAGCGCGAGATCCATGTGGCCCTGGTCCAGCTCGGCCGCCTCCGCTCTGCGGCGGGGCACGCCGAAGAGCCGCTCCCACGCGCCGTCGACGCACATCGTGAGCCCGGTCGCGTAGTCGAAGTAGTCCATGTTGAGCAGGAAGGAGCCATCCTCTCGCAGGTCTACGAGCTCCTGGAGGATCAGCGCCTTCCACTTCTCCACCCGCGGGGAACCCGCCGTCCCGTAGGGCGCGAGCCCCATCAGCTTGTACTCCCCGCTGTTCACCTTGAAGCCGCAGTAGTAGGTGAACGCCGAGTAGAGGAGGCCCAGCGAGTGGGGGAAGTCGAGCTCCCGCAGGAGCGAGATCCGGTTCCCCGTGCCGGCGCCGATCGTGCACGTGGCCCACTCCCCTACCCCGTCCAGGGTGAGGATCGCCGCCTCGTCGAAGGGCGACGGGTAGAAGGCGCTCGCCGCGTGCGAGAGGTGATGCTCGGGGAAGAGGAGCCGGGGGCAGACCGAGCCGAGCTTCTCCAACTCTTCCCGCAGCAACTGCCGCATGAAGAGCTTCTCCTTGATCCAGACCGGGATCGCCGAGAGGAAGCTCTTCAGCCCCCGCGGGGCGAAGCTGTGGTAGGTCTCGAGGAGCCGCTCGAACTTGAGGTAGGGCTTGTCGTAGAAGGCGATAGCAGTGACGTCCCGGAGGTCCAGTCCCCCTTCCTCGAGCACGTACGCCAGGGCGTGGCGGGGGAAGGAGGAGTCGTGCTTCTTGCGGGTGAACCGCTCCTCGTGAGCGGCGGCGACGAGCTCCCCGCCCAGGACGAGGGCCGCCGCGCTGTCGTGGTAGAACGCCGAGACACCGAGGATCGCTTCCGGCATGAGCCGCCGTTCTCCCTCTAAAAGAGCGCGTAGATGAACGGCGCGATGGCCGAGCCGCTGGTCAGCACGATCACCGTCCCGAAGAGGAACAGGAAGAGGATGATCGGCAGCAGCCAAAACTTCTTCCGGACCCTCAGAAATCCCCAGAGATCTTTCAGGAAATCCATCTCACGTCCTCTAACATGAATTCGGTATATTCAATATTCTGCATTCTACATTCTACATTCTGCATTCATTTCCGGTACGCCTTGCGCGCGAGGAGCCGACCTCCCGGATCCCACGTGAGCTCGAGGCCGTTCGGCACGCCCTGCGCCACGTCGAGGAACCGCTTGATCCGACCGTTTTCGTGCCACTCCACTTCGATGCCGTCTGGAACCGCGCGCCCGCTCGCATCGTATCGGACCTGAACCACTCTCCGAGGGGTGATGTTGGGATAGATCTCCAGCAAAGGGTTCGCGAGCTGCGGGTTCGGCGACTGGCCCTGCAACGCAGACTGAACCTGCGCCAGCGTCATCCTGGCATTCACGTTGTTGGGGTTGAGGCGTAGCGCCTCGAGCAGGCTCGCGTAGGCCGGCCCGAGGCGGCCGCCCTTCGCGAGGGCGAGGCCGAAGAGCTCATGCGCCACGTCGTACTGCGGGTACTGCTGGGTGACCACGAGGAGGTTCGCGGCCGCCTCCTCCGGCTGGGAATAGGGCGGGCTGACGAGCGCGAGACCCAGCTTCAGGCGCAGCTCCATGGCGCCCGGCGCCTTTTCGATGGCCGAGTAGAGGAGCTGGAGGGCCCGGTCGGGGCGACCCTGCCTCTGGTAGACCGTGGTCAGGATGCTCGCCGAATCGACCGCGATCTGCTGGACTTCGCCGGCGCTGGCGAGGGCCTGGGCGGCCAGCCGTTCGGCGTCTTCGGTCTTTCCGGCCCAAAGAAGCGTGCGGGCGAGCGTGGCGAGGGCCTGGCCGTGGACCTTCCGGTCGATCCTGCCCTCGACGGCGGCGGCGACCCGGGCGATGGCCGGCTCGCCCCATTGCGGGCCCGGCTGCACCACCCCCTGCTCCGCCATCTTCTGGATGAGCGCGACCGCGAGGATCCGGTAACCCTCGATGCTCGGGTGGACGTGATCGAGGAAGTACTCCTGCCCGAGGATCGGATGGCCCCGCTCGTTACGCATCCGCGCCCGCAGGAGCTCCACGTAGTCTACGAGCCCGGCGCCCTCTTCGCGGGCCACTTCGGCCACGATCCGCGGGATCGGGGTCAGAGCTCGCAGCGGGCAGACGTCCTCGTCCCGGGCCTGGCGCAGCACCGACTCGGCTTCATCGTACCGTCCGAGCGCAAAGAGCGCTTGCCCCCTGCGGTAGAGGAGCTCCGCATGGCGAGGATCGAGCTTTACCGCCTCGTCGAGGCTCTGGAGGGCCCCAGCCCAGTCCTTCCTCGCCATTGCCTCCCGGGCCGCGGCGAGCATCGCCTCGGAGCGCTGCCGGGCCGCCGGGTCCAGGCCCGCCGTATGCTCGCTCTTGAAGGGGGTGCAGTCCTTCAGGTTGGTCGCCGGCGTCACGAAGATGACCTGCGCCCCGCCCGACCGGGCGATCTCCACCATGCGCTGCAGGCTTATCCTATAGTGCTCGAGGACGTTCTCCCGCAGGACGTCGTCCCGGGTGTAACGCTCGAGGCCGGCGGAGCGCTCGAGGACCGCGTCCACTTCTCCCGCGAGTTGGTGGCGCTGCTTCCCGGATTCGGGGTGGATCCCGAGCCCCTTGAGCGCCGCGGTCATGCCCGCCCAGGTGCGGGTCCCGGAGAGCACGGCGACGGTCTTCCGGACCGGCGTCGGCACCTTCCGGAGTTTTCCGTAGGTACGCTCCTCAAGAAACTCGTTCTGCCCCACATAGATCACGAAGAGGTCCGGCTGGTAGCGGACCAGCTCCTCCATCAGGTGCGCCACGCGGGAGCTCGCGTAGCTGATCCCGCCGGTGTTGATCACCTCCCAGCGCTTGCCGGCGTCGGCCACGGGCAGCAGCTCGCGCATCCACCCGGCAAAGGACGTGGGGTCGGTGTACGGGTGCCCGTAGGTGGTGGACTCGCCCATGCAGAAGATCCGGTACGTACCCGGCGCCTTCACCCGCGGGAAGCTCTGGGGGTTGAAGAGGCCCAGCTTGTTGGGCGCGGTGACCAGCTGAGTGCCGTCGGGCGAGGGGACGAAGAGCGGGACGTTGCCCGCGAACCCGACGAAGGGGTCCTCGGTCACCGAGGGCTTGACGCCGAAGAGGGCGAACGCCCCCTCGAGCAGGAAGAAGAAGACCAGGACGGCGGCGACGGGGAGCACTACGGCCTGCCAGAGAGGTACGCGGCGCGGCGCGTCCGAGGGGGCCGGCGTGGGCGGAGGCGAGGGGGAGCGTCTCTTCATGATCTGCCTTTACAGCGGCGGAGCGACGGCGCCGCCGGGCTTCGGAGCGGGATCGGAGGAGCCCGCTTCGCGCCCCTGCTTCACCTCGGCCCTGAGGAGCGCGACCTCCTGCGCGAGCTTGTTGCTCCTCTCCGTGAGCTGCGAGATGACGGTCGAGTAGTGGAGGTTGATGAGCGTGAGGAATCCGAAGGCCACGAGGAAGAGGAGCGAGGGCGGGTAGAAGATCCCGATGGCGACCGAGATCTGCTCGAGCAGGCTGCGCGTCAACGAAAGGGTCATCAGACCCGCGCCCGCGAAGAGCCAGAGGATCGCGTACTTCTCCTTCAGGCGCCGCCTGCGGATGAGCTCCACCACGCCGGCCATCACGCAGGCGCTCGAGACGATCGTCAGCAGCGTGAAGAAGGTCATGCCTCGCCTCCTACCGCCCCTCCGGAGCCCGCCCCGGACGTGACCGGCTTCATCATGTCGACGAAGATCGCCAGCACGACCTTCACCATGTAGTAGATGCCGCGCACGAAGGTAATGGTGGAGGAGCCTTCGAGCCGGTCGCGCATGGCGACCGGCGTCTCGCGCAGGCGAAAGCCCCACCGGTGGAGCAGCACCAGGGACTCGGGTTCCGGGTAGTCGTCCGGGTACGACTCGGAGAAGCGCTCGATCACGGGCCGGTTGACGGCGCGAAAACCCGACGTGGGGTCGGTCACCCGCTGCCCCACCAGGGCGGAGACGACGGCCGAGAGAATCCGGATCCCGACGAGCCTCGACCAGCCGGGCCGGTGGGTCCGCATGTCGAGGAAGCGCGACCCGACGACGATATCGGCGGCGCCTTCGAGCACGGGCCTCAGCAGCCCCGCCACCTGATCCGCGCAGTGCTGGCCGTCGCCGTCGAACTGCACGGCCGCGTCGTAGCCGCGCCGCCGGGCGTAGAGGTAGCCCGCCTGCATGGTGGCCCCGATGCCCACGTTGAAGGGCAGGCTGACCACGGGGACGCGCCGGCCCTCGGCGACCCGCGCCGTCCCGTCGGACGAACCGTCGTCCATCACCACGATGTCGCCCTCGGGCACGTGCTCGCGCAGGTCGTCGATGACCCTGCCGATGTTCTTCCCCTCGTTGAAGGCGGGGATGATGAAGAGTGTCCTCATCTGACTCGTTCAGCTTCGGGGCGCCGGGTTTCGAGGCGGCGAAGCAATAGATCGGACCGCGGCGCCGAAGCAAGAGAGTGGCGGCGGAGTCTTTTTCCGCCGTAGGCGGAGAGATGGGTCCCCTCCAGCCCTCCGGGGCGCGCAGCGTCCGACCCGCTCCAGCCGGCTATCATAGCGGAAACACCCAACAACCAAGAAGAGTTACCATCTTCTCGGGCGCGGCGGGGCTCTCGTTGGACGGCGGAAGCGCGGAATCCTTCGTTTGCGTTCACTCTCCTTCGTCTGAACGCTGGGCAACCCCCTTCGCGAGAGACATTGGTCCTCAAGGCCTTTCCACCGAGTCTGCTCGCGCGGTCCCCTCCCACTCGGTGGTGCGGTACTGGACCCAGGCCTCCTCTTCACACCCGCGCTCCGCAGGTCATTCCGTGTCAGCCCGAAAGCCCTCCTCGACCGCTGCCCGAAAGCCAGCCAAATCCCTTCCCGGGTGGGCCGACTCTCGCAAGCCTACCTGGGCGTGCTGCTGTGAGACAAGGCGCCTTTGTTCCGCGCCTTTGTTTCGCGGTTCTGCGTCTGCTAACCTGACTCCTCGTGCACACCCACTTCGTAGACCGAAGGATGGCCATGCGTACCGTCGGTTGCCGCAAAGAACGCCCGATCGCCTTTTCAGCGTCTGCCCAGCTCTTGGTCGAAGGCGCTCGATTTAACGATGAGGTCCACCGGTTGCCGACCGGCAACCGGACTTTCATGCCCAAAGGCGTCTACCGTTTCCGGACGTTCGAGGAGGCCAACCGCCAGGACGTCGATTGTGTAGTGGCAGGGATGGTCGAAACCGCACTGGAGCGGTCCTAATGGAGGAGTACAGCCGTCCGGCCACCTTGGACGACCTCAAGACCCTGATCCGAGCTTTGAACCAAGAAGGTGCCGACTACCTTCTGATCGGTGGTTATGCCCTGTTCGCACACGGCTACCACCGGACCACCACGGATATCGACGTGCTGGTGCCGGCGAACCGGGCAACCGGACAGAAGGTGCGTGAGGCGCTGATGGTGCTCCCTGACCAGGCAGCCAGAGAGATCGACCCGGCCTGGTTCGAAGAAGGCGAGAACATCCGAATTGCTGACGCGTTCGTGGTAGACATCATGTTGAACGCATGCGGTGAGACCTACGAGACCTTGGCGCAGTATGCGGAGACGGTCGACCTCGAAGGCCTGCCCATCCGCACCGTGAATCTCGAGGGTCTCCTGCGAACCAAGCAAAGCTTACGCGAAAAGGACGTTGCCGACCGCCTCATTCTGGAACGAGCGCTTGAAACGTATCGCTTGGAAGCCTTCAAACCGAAAGAAGAGCGCAGACGCCGCTGAGAGGGTCTAGATACCGTCGGGCGAGCATTCCCCCCGCCCCCGGGCGGGGGACAGGGGAGGGGGATTCGGCCGCAGGCCGATCGGCTGGGGCCGGAGGCCGGCTGCGCCGCCGCCCCCCCCACCCTGACCCTCCCCCGCACAGGAGGGAGGGGATAGATCCGGAAGGTCAAAGAAGAGGACGCGTTGCAGGTCTCCGTGATCATTCCGAACTGGAACGGCCGGACCCACCTACCGGTCTGCCTCGAGAGCCTGGAGGGCCAGACCTTCCGGGACTTCGAGGTCGTCCTCGTCGACAACGGGTCCGCCGACGGGTCGACCGACTTGGTGCGCAGCCGCTACCCGTGGGTGAAGCTCGTCGAGCTGCCGCAGAACGCGGGCTTCGCGGGCGCGAACAACGCGGGGCTTCGAAACGCCGCGGGCGAGTACGTCGTGACCCTGAACAACGACACCCGCGCCGATCCGCGGTGGCTCGAAGAGCTCGTCTCGGCGGCCGAGTCGCGGCCCGGAATCGGGATGGCGGCGAGCCGGATCTGCAACTACGAGGCGCCGGACGTCGTAGACTCCCTGGGGATCCGCATCGCCGCCGACGGGATGTCCCGAGGGGCCCACCGCAGGGAGCGGTTCTCTTCGCTGCGGCTCGCGAGGGTCGAGCCGATCCTCCTCCCCAGCGCCTGCGCGGCCCTCTACCGGCGCGGTCTGCTGGACGAAATCGGCTTCTTCGACGAGGACTTCTTCGCCTACTGCGAGGACACCGACTTGGGGCTCCGCGCTAGGCTGGCGGGTTGGGACGCGGTGCTCGCCCGCGACGCCGTGGTCCACCACAAGTACTCGATGACCGGCGGGGCGCTCTCACCCTTCAAGCTCTACCTGGTCGAGCGGAACCACTACTGGGTGGTCCTCAAGACCTTTCCGACGAGGCTCCTCGCGCGGGTCCCCTTCCACTCGGTCGTGCGCTACTGGACCCAAGCCTCGCTCGTCCTCGGCGGCCGGGGCACGGGCCAGGAGTTCCGCCGGAGCGAGGCGCGGGGAGCCGCCGCCAAGGCGCTCCTGCGGGGGCTCAAGGACGCGCTCGCCGGCGCCCCGCGCATGTGGCGCAAGCGGGCTCGGTTCGGGCCGCACCGGAAGATCCCCGACCGCCGGCTGGCAGACCTCCTCCGGCAGTACCGCCTCTCCTTCCGGGAGCTGCTCGACGCCGAGCCGTGAGCCGAGGACTGAGGCCGCGACTTACCCTCCATGTGAACTTCTTTTCCCACAAAGTAACAACTACTCTCCACTGTGGAATTGAGTTCCTCCCTGTTCGGTTCTTCCGGAATTTCAGTGGCTCCGAACGAAAGACTGTCTCTCGCAGAGGCGCGGAGCCCGCAGAGAAAGACAAAAGCCCCGATCTCGTTCTGCTCTGCGGTCTCTGTGCCTCTAGGGAGCGAAGCGAACGGGCGAGAGACACGGATCTTGCCTTCTTGCCTGGTCCATGCCGCCCGGACGGTTCCGGCGAGTGGCATGCGCGTTGCATTGTCCCACCCGACCGGCACGTCTCCGCAAAGTTTTCGCCGGCCCGCACGCACCGAACGGAGCAGGGAAGGCCCGGGACGGGCTCTCAGGTTCCTGGCGTTTTCACCAAGTCGAACTGGTCATTTGCCCACATCGAACCTTCCCGGCCTCGAGACCCCCGCCTGCCGCCCGGGGGCGAGGCGAGCTGTTTTTTCGCAAGGATTTGCGCGGACGCTCCGACCGCGGGCCGGGCCGACGGTCGCGTGGTACCGCTCAACCCGAACCGGTCGAACACGACGTTCCCTGAGAGGGGAAGAACACCGAACGGAGGAGAGAGATGAAGAAGAGAAGTGGGCTCGGAGTGTTGGTGGGTCTGATCGCGCTGCTCTCCCTCGCTGCGCCGGCAGCCTCGTTTGCCGGCCAGGCCGTCTACCAGGTCTTCCTGATCGACGGCGAGGGCGCGCCGGTGAGCGCGCCGGTGAACGTAACCGTGGCCTTCTACAACGGCGCCGGCAGCGCCGTCTGGACGACGACCCAGAACGTCGTCCCGGACAGCGGCCTCTGCGTCGTCAAACTGGGCAGCCTGAACCTCAACTTCAACCAGCCCTATTACCTCGACGTGCAGGTGAATGGCATCTCCGGAACGGGGGAACCCCTCGTCGTGCGTGGCCCCGGCTCCTACTCGCACCCCGGAGAGAAGCTCAACACGCGCGCGATGAACATTAAACATGAGTACCTCGACATTACTGAGTGATGGGGACATGGATTGGATGTTAGGAGGCACACGTGAAGATAATACGCCTTGCCTTTTCCCACGTCCGAGCCGTGCCGCTCTTTTTGTTGCCCGTGCTGCTCCTGTTCCAGGCCGCCGCAAGCCGGGCCGAGTGGGTGGTCCAGAGCGTGGACCGGCCTGACAACGTCGGGCGCTACAGCTCCGTGGCGGTCGACCGCGACAACCGGGTGCACATCAGCTACTTCTCAGACACCCACGGCGAGCTCAAGTACGCCAAGAAGGACGCCAATACCCCCTGGGTCACCGCCACCCTCGACAGTCGCGGTGAAACCGGCCTCTACACCTCGCTGGCAGTCGGCAACTACGCGCACATCAGCTACTACAGCGCGAACAGCACCAAGCTGCACTACGCCGAAAACCCCGGGGGCGTCTGGCGGACCGACGAGGTCGAGGCCGCCCACGACGTCGGGAATTTCACCTCGCTGGCGGTCGACGCCAACGAGAAGATCCACATCAGCTACTACGACGCCTACGCCCGGTCGCTCAAGTACGCGACGAACCAGAGCGGGACCTGGCAGGTCACGTTGGTCGAAAACAGCGGCGCGGGTGAGCGCAGCTCCATCGGGTTGGATTCCAACGGCGGCGTGCACATCGCGTATTACGACGGCGTACAGAAGCGCCTGCGGTACGCGTACAAAGATTCCGCCGGCTGGCACGCCTCGACGTTGGACGGCACTTACGACGTCGGGTCCTCCGCAGCCTTGGCCGTAGGCTCCGACAACAGCATCCACGTCTGCTATCTGGACGCGGGTGCCCGAACGCTCAAGTACGCGACCAAGACCGGCACCGGCGGTTGGCAGCTCGCGGTCGTCGACGGCTCCGGCACGGTGGGAGGTCACATCGCCGCCGCCGTGGACGCCAACAACAAGGTGCACGTCTCCTACTACGACGCCACCAACCGGGACCTGCGGTACGTGACCAACCTGAGCGGGACCTGGACCTCCGCCGCCGTCGACGCGCAGGGGGACGTCGGGCAGTACACCTCCATCGCGGTCGGACGGGACCGCAGCCTCCACATCAGCTTCTACGACGTCACTGAAGGGGACCTGAAGTACGCCTTCAACAGGGACCCGATCGTCACGGCGCAACCGAACTCGCTCACCTTCGAAGCCACCTACGTCGGCAGCAGCTCGGCCTCCCAGACGGTGACCGTCAGCAACTTGGGGCCCGGCTCGCTGGTGATCGGCGCGGTGGCGAAGAACGGCGCCGCTGCGGCCGAGTTCCCGGTCGCCGACGACGGCTGCTCCAATCGCACCCTGGTGACGCTGGAGAGCTGCACGGTCAGCGTCTACTTCGCTCCCGTCAGCGCCGGAATCAAGAGTGCGAACCTGGTGATCCCCTCCAACGACCCCGCAAACCCGTCCCTGGGTGTTCCCCTGAGCAGCACGGCGCTGCCGGTCTACCACATCGCCGCTTCGGCCGGACCCGGAGGGTCGATCTCGCCTTCCGGCTCCGTCCCGGTGAACCAGGGCGCCACCCAGACTTTCGCGATCGTCCCGGACGCGGGCTTCTACGTGGCGTCGCTCCTGGTGGACGGCATGCCGGTCCCGAACGCGGAGCGGTATGACTTTCTCGTCGTCAGCGCCGACCACGCGATCGAGGTGACGTTCGCCTCGGCCGTTCGGCTGATGGGTGCCACCCCCGTGTACTATCCGTCGCTGCTCGCTGCTTACGCCGCCATCGACGGGACGGGCAACCTTCAGCACAAGGCCGTCGACGTTACCGGCGACCTGACACTCGACCGGCCCATTTCGGTGTACCTCCAGGGCGGATTCAACTTCGACTACACCACTCAGGACGGCTTTACGCGGCTGAGCGGTAGCCTCGTGGTCCGAGAGGGCACGCTCCAGGTGGACAATCTCGAGATCCGCTGATCCAGAAGAGTGAAACGCTAGATACAAGATCTGGCCTTTGAGGAGGGTCTAGGAGATGAGAGACGC
Source organism: Deltaproteobacteria bacterium (assembly GCA_016218905.1). The sequence goes on along the minus strand of JACRCS010000204.1, from coordinate 1,330 downwards.
AAGAAGCGTTAAGAGAGGGATGCTTTCGATCGTCCTGTTGGGCGTCTTCCCCGCCCTGTCGTTTGCGGCAGGCGCGGAGAAGCTCGTCGTCGTCGACAGCGCCACAGGCGCGAAGACCTTCACGGTCACGTCCGACGGCACGGTAACCGCAACGAAGTTCATCGGCGACGGCACGGGCCTGACGGGCATCATCGGCCAGCCGGGCCCCGAGGGCCCGATGGGACCGCAGGGGCCGCAGGGTGTGCCCGGGGTGCAGGGCGCCGTAGGTCCGATAGGTCCTGCAGGTCCGGCCGGCGCCGACGGCGCTGCCGGCCCCGTTGGTCCCATGGGACCCATCGGTCCCGTAGGCCCCATGGGTCCGCAGGGGCCGCAAGGTCTGACCGGCGCAACCGGTCCGCAGGGGCCCCAGGGCATACAGGGCGACGTGGGGCCGCAGGGGCCGATCGGTCCCATTGGGCCCCAGGGTCCGCAAGGTCTGACCGGCGCGACCGGCCCGCAGGGTCCTCAAGGCCTGCAGGGCGTGGCTGGCCCAGCCGGCCCGCAGGGGCCCGCCGGCGCCGACGGTCCTGCCGGTCCTGCCGGTCCGGAAGGCCCCCAGGGCGTCGCCGGCCCCGCTGGTCCCACCGGTCTGGAAGGCCCCGCCGGCCCCACGGGTCCACAGGGGCCAGAAGGACCGCAAGGAATCCCAGGAGTCGGAGCCACCCCGGGCGGGACTGTCGTCGGTGCCATTCAGCTGAGGAACTCCGATGGCTCCGGCTTGGACGCCCATGATGCCGTTGTCGTGGACACGCTGAATCGCAGGCTCGGAGTGGGAACGGCTAGCCCGCAGTCGCAGATTCACACTGTGACCGATGGCTGGCTCAACATCTTCCAGATGGATTCTTTCAACGCGACTCCTCTCAACAGGTCGTTGATGTTCTTTCGGACGGCAACCGGGAGCGCTTCTAACCCCGGTGACGTAGTCGCGGGGAACCAAATGGGTGAATTCGTCGGTGCAGGTTGGGCCGGAGGCGGTTTTCGGAACGTCGTATCCATCCAGTATGACGTGGAGGCGAGTCAATCGCCGATCAGCGCGACGAACTTGCCCAGCGCCATCCTGTTCCGCACATCTCCCGAGGGCGACACGACCCGTTACGAGCGGGTGCGGATTTCCGGTTCCGGCAACGTCGGCATCGGCACCAGTGGACCCACGCAGAAACTCGAGGTCAACGGTGGCGTACGGATCAACACGACCGCAGCGAAGCCGGCTTGTGACAACAATACGCGCGGCACCTTCTGGTTCACCCGCGGAGCGACCAATGACCTGGTCGAGGCGTGTGCCTTGGTGAAT
>JACRCS010000212.1 GCA_016218905.1 Deltaproteobacteria bacterium | reverse complement strand
TCCCGCGCGGGCCCGGATGCTCGCGGCGCTCATGGGGGGCCGGGCCCTGACGGCGACGGAGCTGTCGGCGGTGGGGGAGGTCGCTCCTTCCACGGCGAGCGGGCATCTCTCGAAGATGGCCCAGGCCGGGCTCCTCGCGATCGAGAAGCAGGGGCGCCACCGCTACTACCGGCTCGACGGCCGCGAGGTGGCCTCGGCTCTCGAGGGGCTGATGGGCGTCGCCTCACGGGCGCGTCCCGAGGTCCGAACGGGTCCCGCGGATCTCCCGCTCCGCGCGGCGCGCGTCTGCTACGACCATCTCGCCGGAGAGGTGGGAGTCCGCCTCCTCGAAGCCCTGCGGCGCCGCGAGCTCCTGACGGGGCCCGACGGGACCGTCGTCTCCCCGGAAGGGGAGCGGTTCTTCGGGCGCCTCGGCATTGACCTGCCGGCGCTCGCGGACTCGAGACGGCCCCTCTGCCGCACCTGCCTCGACTGGAGCGAGCGCCGGTTCCACCTCGCCGGGGCCCTCGGCGCCGCCCTCCTCGACAGGATCTTTGCACTGGGATGGGCCCGGCGGGAGAGCGGAGGACGCGCGGTTTTCTTCTCCGCGGCCGGCGAGCGCGCGTTCCGGGCGCGTTTCGAAGGGTGACGCCGGTACCGAGCTGTCAGGCCGCGACGGCGGCCGCCCGCACCCGGTCGAGGATTGCGGTGAGTTCGTCGACCTGGGAAGACGGGAAGAGGCCGTCGGGACCGCGCGGCGCGAGGTCCGTGAACGGTGACTCGTAGAGGAGCGCGGCGCTCATGACGCCGTGCTCGGTCAGATGGTTCACGATCAGGTCGACGAACTCGATCTGGCTCGCGTTGCGCGTCCTCCCGCTTAGGAACCCGGCGAAAGCGCCCCTGGCCGCCTCCCTGTCGAGGCCGACGAGCGACCGGACGAAGAGGCCGAGGCCATGGTTCTCCCGCTTCGCCTTCTCGACGGCGGCTGAGTCGCCGACGCCGCTCGCCGCCAGCATCCTCTCCAGCTCGTCCAGGTCGGAGCGGGTCAGCGCGCGGTTCGTCCGGAGCTTGTGGATTGTCGCGATTTGTGTCGCGCAAATGTCGCGATTTCGCTGTTCCGGCCTTATTCCCCAGGCCTTATTCGCCGTGTCAGAGTCCGATGTCACAGCTTGTCGCAGCTTCGTCCCCGGGGGCTGCCCTTACTGGAAGAAGGGCGGGAGCTTAGGCCGCTCAGGCCGCTTCCTCGAAGGTGACGGCCGCTTCGACCTGCTCTGGCGAGAGATCGTAGTCCTCCGCGATGGCTTCGATCCGGTCGCCAGCTCTCACGAAGATCGCGATGACGGCCGTGGAGATTCCGGTCCCGGTGATGACAGGACGGCCAAATGCGACCCGGGGGTCCACCGTGACGGGAGCGGCCGTCTCGCCCTCGCCTCCCACCCACGGGAAGAAGAGGACGGGGCCGTCCGTGTCGCGCTGGATTCTCCGGAGGTGGTTCTTGAATGCGGCCCGGATGGCGATCTGCCGGGCGGGATTCAGCGTGATCAGCTTGCCGACGCGTTCGACGAAGAATGTCGCGGCCGTCCGTGAGGAAGTCCTCGAACGCCAGCGGGTGCTGCTTCACCCGAGGGCCGTCGAGCGCCTTCAGGGAGGTCAAGGCCTCGCGGATCACCTTGAAACGAGGGCTGTGCTCGCGCCGAAAGGCGCGGAGGGCCTGGCCTTCGAGGAGGTTAGCCGGACCCGGATGATGTGGTTTTGATGAACGCATTCCGTGACGGAGCCGTCCCACAGGGCGCTCGCGTGAGATTTTCGGGCTTGTTGCACTGCCGGGCACGCGTGATCGCGGAAGGAGCCTCATGACTCGAGCTCACCCAATCCTCGCCTGCGCGCTCCTCGGTGTCGTCCTCGGTGCCGCGGCCCAGGAGCCGGCGCCAGTCCCGCAGGTCCGGATGACGTGCCGCATGGCGAAGAACGTCCCGCCGGGGACGAGAGTCCGCGTGTCGATGCGGTCAAAGTACACGCATTTCCAGGACCCGAAGGACGTCGCCGGGTAGAACGCGGCCCCGGACGTCTGGGCAGCGGAGACGCTGGTCTGGGAGGATACGGTGCCGGCGAGCGGCGGTGTGCAAGCCCAGTCCTTCGTGTTCACCTTCGACCAGGCACTGCCTCCTCCTCCTGCCGGGCAGTCCGACGGGATCGTCTTCCTGACCGAGTGGAAGGCCGTTCATGTGGAGCCGGTAAACGGCTCGACGGAGGAATCGGGTCAGGTCGCGTTCACCGTACCGAAGCCGGCGAACCCCTCGGAATGGGCCCGGAGTTTGACGGTCCGAAAGGACCGCAGCCGCGACGGCGGGCTGACCCTCGCACTCTACCCCCCCTCCTCGACAGGCCCCCCTCGGGATGGGAACATCTGATCTTTTCGGGTCTCTGTGCCCCGACACCTCATCCAAGGACGGATCCCCTCTTGAAGAAGCTCGTCGAAACGCTGGCGTCCCTCAAGCTCGCCGTCATCCTCCTCGTCGTCCTCCTCGTCGGCCTCTCGGCCGGGACGATCCTCGAGTCGCGTACGGATGCGGCGACGGCCGGCCGGCTCGTCTACTACTCCTGGTGGTTCCTGGGGCTCCAGGGGCTCTTCGCGACGAACGTCGCCTGCTCGATCGCAAACCTCTTTCCGTGGGGTAAGCAGCGGGTCGGCTTCGTCGTGACGCATGCCTCGCT
>JACRCS010000197.1 GCA_016218905.1 Deltaproteobacteria bacterium | reverse complement strand
TGCGCATCTGCCCCTGAGCGTAGGGTGGGGCGTTCCGCCGCAGGCGGGTTGCCCCACGCGTGGGCGAACCTCGCTGCGCGAGAACCGCCCACCCTACGGCAACCCGGTACGCGCAACTATTTACGACGTCGTGTATAACAGCTAACGGCTATGTTTCCTGCTTTGCCGGAAGCGTGATCTCGACGAGGAGTCCGCCCCCCGGCGCGTTGGCAGCGCGGATGTCTCCCCCGTGGAGCCGGATCGCGCGCTCCGCGATGGCGAGCCCGATGCCGTGGCCGCCGGACTGGCGGTCCCTCGCCTCGGCGACCCGGTAGAAGGGCTCGAAGAGGCGGGCGAGCGCCGACTCCGGTACTCCGGGCCCGTAATCCCGAACCGACACCACGGCCGCGGTGCCCGACGCCGCGTCCCTCCGCTCGAGCCCGAGGTCGACGGCGGTCCCTTCGCCCGTGTACCGCAGGGCGTTTCGGACGACGTTCTCGATCGCCTGCCGCAGGAGCGGCTCGGAGCCGTCGGCGACGAGCGGCTCCGGGCACGAGAGCCGCACCCTGCGGTGGGACGGCGCCGCTTCGAAGTCTGCGTCCTCTGCGATGTCCTCCACCAGCGCCTTGAGATCGACGGGACCCCTCTCCGGCACGTCGGCGCCGCTCTCCAGCGCGGCGAGGGTGAGGAGCTGGCCGAAGAGCGCGTTGAGGCGGGCGCCCTCGAGCTCTATCCGGTCCAAGGGCTCCTCCGTTCCCAGGCCGCACCGCTGCCGCGCGAGCTCCAGGGCGACGCCCAGGCGGGCAAGCGGGGAGCGGAGCTCGTGGGAGACGTCCCGCAAGAGGCGTCGCTGACCTTCCATGAGGCCCTGGATCCGCTCCGCCATGACGTCGAAGTCCCGCCCCAGATCCCCAATCTCGTCGGACCTGCCGCCCAGACTCGGCGAGACCCGCGTGCCGAAGTCGCCGCCGGCGAACCGGTGCGTGGCCGCCTGGAGGGTCCGAATCGGGGCCGTGAGGGAGCGGGCCAGCAGAAAACAGAGGATGCTCGCGAAAAAGAGCGTGACGAGGACCCGTAAGCCGAGCCTGCGCGGGCTGAGGAGGCGCTGTAACTGGGTGGGCGAGTGGAGGCCCGCGACGAGGACGTAGCCCGGCCCCACGGGCAGGGCGAACCAGCGACTGCGAGGCGTGAACCTGCGGTGGACCTCGCCCGTGGAGGCGGCCTGGCCGGCCAACTGGAGCAGACTCGACGGAACCTGGTGCCCGGGAACGACGGGGTCGCTCCCGTGGAAGAGGTAGAGCCGCAGGGTGTTCTTCTCTTCTAGGCTTCCGACCGTACCGACGAGACCCGCCTCGCCGCGACTCTCGTAGACCCAGATGAGGTCGCGGCCGATCTGTCGAAGGTACCGTTCCCGGGCGCTCATCTCCGCGTGCCAGCTCTCGGTCCGCAGCGCCATGACGAAGACGGTCGCTCCCGTCAGGAGCATGGCCGCCCAGAAGGCGAGGAAGATCCTCAGGTAGAGGGTGCGCATGCTCTCCTCCGCCGGCGAATCGCTACTGGCCCGGTGGGAGCGTGTAGAGGTAGCCGACGCCCCGGACGGTCTTGATGCGCTCCAGCCCGCCCACCTCGCGCCCCAGCTTCTTCCGGACGCTGCTCACGTGGACGTCGATGCTCCGGTCGAAAGGGGTGAGCTCCCGCCCGAGGGCCTTCTTCGCGAGACCCTCCCGGTCGACCACCTGTCCCGCTTCCCGAAGGAGCAGCTCGAGGATCGTGAACTCGACCGCGGTGAGCTCCACCCGCTCTCCTCCCCGCCAGACGACGCGAGCGCCGGCGTCGAGCTCCACGTCGCCTACGACGAGGTGGCCCGGTCCTTTGGCAGGCGCCGCCGCGCTCCCCCTCGTCTCGGTTCTCCGCTGCACGGCCCGGATGCGGGCGACGAGCTCCCGCGGGTTGAACGGCTTGGGCAGGTAGTCGTCCGCCCCGAGCTCCAGGCCGACGATCCGGTCCACGTCGTCCCCCCGGGCCGTGAGCATCAGCACCGGAACCGCGGAGCCCGCGCGGATCTGACGCAGTACGTCGAAACCGTTGGCGCCCGGGAGCATCACGTCGAGGACCACGAGGGAGTAGTCCCCGGCGAGCGCCTCCTTCGCTCCCTCGGGACCGTCGTGGAGCGCCCGGACCGAGAAGCCTTCCCGGCCGAGATACTCCGTCAGCAGATCGCACAGTTCGGTATCGTCGTCGATGAGCAGGATGCGAGTTGACGCCATTTTCCGGATCCTCGTGACGCAGTCGGTTTCCCGAGAGGACGCACGTAAAGAAATCTTAAGTCGCCGGATCCCCGTCTAACAAAACTTTGCTCTTCTCGGCGAAGGCTTAACGGCTAAACGCGCGGGAAACGGCTATTCTACGATCAGCGGAAGAGAGATGCCGGATGCGACTCACCGGCTCTTCCCGCACGAGCGGCCGATGCACAAGGAGGAGCATAACATGAACGACAGTTTCGTCCCGAGCGCAGTCGGGTTGCCGCAAAGGGGTGGAATGGAAGCCGGGCGTCCGACCCGAGGAGAAGAGACCATGGCGAGCTTGAGATTCGGAAACGAGAAGGGGTGGTTTCGGCGCGGGACGGCCATCGTCACGGTCGTGAGCTTCCTGGCCGTCCCGCTCACTGCGGCCGCCGACCGCGGCGGGTCGCGGCACCGGGGTGGCTGGGAGTCGGACGAGCGTGAGCGGTCGGAGCGTTTCGACGACCGGGAACGCCGGGTTGTGAGGGAGCGGAGCGACTGGCGGCGCCACGACGATGACCGCCGGGTGGTGGTCGACAGCCGCCGGGTGGTGGTCGACAGCCGCCACTTCGGTCCGCCGCCGGCGAACTGGCGT
>JACRCS010000188.1 GCA_016218905.1 Deltaproteobacteria bacterium | reverse complement strand
GGAACGGACACCCACGAGACGTGAGGATGCTCATGAAACGTCGGTGGTCCCAGTTGCGCTGAAGGTAACGGTACTGGTCGATGTCGAGCAGATCGTACTCGGGGAACGGTATGGCATCGATGTCGTCGATGAACTCCTCCGGCGGATTCACCACGACTGCACCGTCTTTGCGCCACGCCACTCCGTTGATGCCCTCGAAAGACCGGTGCTCCGCGAGGGCCTCGAAGAGGCGTTCCACGACCCGCTCGCCCTCACCGACGACCGCCAGGTCGATGTCCGGGTTCTCCCCGAGGGTGCTCTCGGCCAGGCTGGTCACGTGCGTACCCCCGAGCACGGTGACCACTTCCGGGTGCCGGCGTTTGAGGAGGCTGATGTCTTCGTTCACGGACTGAATGTCGTACGTCATGGAGGTGAACCCTACGACGTCGGGAGTGGTTTCGCCGATCCTTCGCAGCAATTCCTCTCGGGTCGTGTGCTGCACGAGCTGGTCGAGGACGGAGACCGTATGGCCGGCTTTACGGAGGACGCTACCGAGCCCCGCGAGGTTCATGGGCGGAAAGACGTTGCCTCGGTCTAGAACTGCCTGTCCACTCCTTACGAGCAACACTCTCATCTTCGGTCCTTCTGAAGCTCCATCCCGCTCTCCTGATCCAAATCGGCTAGTGTCCCGTTCGGGAAGTTCCTTCCTGCTATTCAGCCCCTGCGTCGGCCGAACGGCGCTGATTCGCCGCCGTTCGTCCTGCTGGTTGCGATGCACGGGACACTAGGGCCTTCTTCCAACGCCGAACAACACCTTGAACTGCGGGTCATAGGCGGCTACATCGAGAGGCGCAGGCTCCGAATAGGGACACAGGCCCTGCTGGAGTCTCGCCGGCATCCGGACCATCCCGCCGAAGAATAGCTGCCTTACGTACCGTTTGTACTTCATGCTCCTCGGGATCAAGTGCAGCCGGTTGGCGGTCCGGTGGAGCAGCGAGAGGCAGCGGGTTTTGACGGAGAGGTCAGCGCCTACGGGAAACCCGCTGTACATTTCGGCCGAGAAGCCGGTCTCCTGCAGGAGCGCGGCGAGCTCGCCGGCGGCAAAATAGCGCACCGCGTACGGACTGGGGTGGAAATCGGACCACTCGCAGTTGACGCTCTGTACGACGAGCGTACCCCCGCGGGTCAACAGGGAGCGGCACTGGCGCAAAGCGGCTGCAGCGTCTCGGAGATAGTAGATGACCTCGAACATCAGGATGCAGCCGAACGAGCCCTCCCGAAAGGGCAGGTGCCCGGCGTCTCCCCGCACGATCGCAACGCCGCCGTCCCGGCCGTAGGTGCGTTGGCTCGTGAGCACGTTCGAGGGGTCCACATCGAGCGCGGTGACGGAGCGAGCTCCGGCTTCCCTCAGGAGTCCGATCCCCTGTCCGCCTCCCGAGCCGATTTCCAGGACCTGCTTCCCTCCGACGAAGGCGGATGCAAAGGCATACCGCTGATAGCATCGCTGCAACTGCTCAGCAGTGACCCACGTTTGCGGAAGTTCCGTGACGATGGAGTAATCGGGCACGTTCTCGCCTCTGAAGGAGTGCCGGGGCCGCCGCTACCTACGAGATTGCCTTCGACCGCGTCAGCCAGACGGTAAAGAACGCGCCGACGAGGACGTCCCAGGTGATGGATATCAGGCCGAAGGCCACGGCGCCTAGCATCCCGTCCATGAACGAGAATCCGAGCAGATGCGAAACACCCCCGGCAAGCGCTTCCCTGAAGCCGAGATTGCCCGGGACGATCGTCACGACCTGGACGAGATTGTAGAAGACGACCACGAGACCGACCGAGATTCCATCCAACCCGTATCCCAGGTCACGAAACAAGACGAGGAAGATGAGGAAAAAGAGCAGGAAGTGCACGAATTGAAGTCCCACCAGGACCGCCAGCAACGACCGGTCCTTTCTCAAGAGGTCGAGCCCCTCCCGAGCCTGGCGGACGAGACGGCCGATCTTGCCCCCGGCAGAGAGCTCGGGCAGGGGACTGATCAGGAGAAGAATCCCGGCGACGAAGAGCGAGAGCAGAACACCTACGAGGGAAGGGGCGACGGTCCCGCTCTGCAGGAACCGCACGAGCGCGAAGAAGAGGCCGAGAAACGCGTAGATCATCGTCGTGATGTCGGCGACCAGGATGGAGCTGTTCACGAACGACGTGAGGCTGAAGCCGTGACGCACCTTCAGGTACACCGCATTCGAGGCGACGCCTGCGTTCATCGGCAGCAGGTTGAAGAAAGACTTGATCCAGACGAGACCGATCCACTCGACAGGCTCCATGCGGACGGAAAAATTCAGGCATATCAAGTTCATCCGGTACGCCGAGACGGTTTGCAGCAGCACGAAGAGTGCCGAGACGAGGAAGAGCGTCGGCACCTCGATGCGCGCGATGTCGTGGAAACGGTAGAGCAGACCCCGGTTGAGGACCATCGCCCAGACGAGGAGGCACAACACGACGAGGTACCACAGAGCCTTCAGACCGCTGGGGCGGAGTGAGCGAGGAAACCTTTCGAGCAGACGAGCTGGCTTCATGGGCCTTGTTCTTTGCTGTTCCTTGGCAAAAACCCGCCGTACTGTCCGGGGTGGGGAACCTGTGGGAGTGGTCTCCAGACCACGATCTCGGCCGCAGGCCCGGGGAACCTGTGGGAGTGGTCTCCAGACCACGATCTCGGCCGCAGGCCCGGGGGACCTGTGGGAGTGGTCTCCAGACCACGATCTCAGCCGCAGGCCCGGGGAACCTGTGGGAGTGGTCACCAGACCACGATCTCGGCCGCAGGCCCCGGGGAACCTGTGGGAGTGGTCTCCAGACCACGATCTCGGCCGCAGGCCGATCCGGGGGAAAAGCATCGCGGCCTGGAGGCCGCTCCCACAGCCGGGGTGGAGCACGGACGCGCAGAGTCCTCAGGCCGCGGGTCTGGTCGCCTCCCGAAGGCTGACCCAGCGCGCGACGGCCTTCCTCAGGTCCAGCCGCTCGTAGGCCCTCGCGACCCCCTCCCGGAAGGAGTCCCTGTCCCTTCCGAGCGCCTCGGTGATGGCGGAGGCGAACGCTTCGGCGCTGACGTCGTCGGCCACGACCCCGCACCCGTGCTCCCTCACGAAGGGCTCCAGGTCACCCACCGGCATGGAGATGACGGGAGTGCCGAGCTGCAACGCATCCGAGAGAACGACGGGAATGCTCTCGATCCGCGAAGGAATCGCCAAAAAAGAGACGGCCGCGAGGTAGTTCGAGAACTCCTGGGCCTCTATGGGACCGTTGAGGCGGACGCACCCCTCGAGGTTCATCTCCCTGATCATCCCCCTCAGCTGGTCCTCCAGAGGGCCCAGTCCGAACATGTGGACCCGGAGCCATCGCCTCTGTTCGTGAGGCAAGCACGCGACGGCCTCTACCAGCAGGTCGGCGCCCTTGTTCGGGTGGTAGCGCCCGACGAAGAGGAGATGCCGGAGGGAGGACCCAGGTTCCAGAGGCACGGCGTCCGGGGGCGGCATCCTCCTGCTCGAAGGAAGGAATTCGCAGGCCACTCCGGTCAGCTCGTTCACGTCCCGGCAGAGTTGCAGCCCGTCGGCGAAGACCCGGTCGGCATTCCTCATGACCGTGGTCAAGACCTTCCGGCCCAAGACGGGAACTCTTCGGACTTTCCAGATATCCGATCCCAGAGCCCAGACGTCGTAGGGTGTCCGGCCCCTCCTCCGGCCGAGCCAGCCCAGAATCCCGGAGGGCACCGCCCACATGCAAAGAGCGCGGTCGACGGAAAAAGCCTTATTGATCGCCACCGTGTTGGCCGCGCCCCGAATGAAGTAGTGAAGGAACACCCCCCAGTTCCGCGGACTCGCCAAGCTCATCGAGGCCAGCTCCCTGTCGCCGCCCCTCCACGGCGAGGGAACGATCGTAAGGCCGGGGTCCGGACGGTACTGCCCCTTCCGCGCCACGGGTTGCACGATCACCCGATGCCCCAGCCCGACGAGGTCCAGGGCGAACTGCCGCACGAACAACCCCGCGGTCCCGGAAGGATCCTCGGGAGTCGCGGGGTAGGAGCTCGTGATGATGTGGATGTTCACCGGCTACTTCTGCAACACCCGGCGCACCGCACGGATCACGTCTTCCACGTCCTCGTCCGTGAGGCCGGGAGAGAGGGGCAGACTCACCGTCTCCCGGCCGAAGGCGCACGCATGGGGATAATCTTCCGGCCGCCAGGAGAAGCTCCTCTGATAGTACGGGTGCTCCGGTATGGACAGGTAGTGAACGCCTACTCCGATCTGCAGGGCCGTCATGGCATCCAAGAAGCCGTCCCTGCTCACGCCGATCTTGCGCGGATCGATGCGTATGGTGAACAGGTGGTACGCGTGTCGGATGTCCTCGTGGACCGGAGCAGGAAGCCCGATATCGAGATCGCTGAAAGCCTCCATGTACCTGTGCCAGATAGCCTCTCTTCTCTTCCAGTAATCGTCTATTCTCCGCAGCTGATGGAGACCGATTGCGGCCTGCAGATCCATCATATTGTATTTGAAGCCGACCTCTTCGACGTAGTAGTGCTTGTAGCCGGAGTCAGAAAAACGTTTCCAGGCGTCGTGACTCAGCCCGTGGAGAGCCATGATCTTGATCCGCGAGATCATGGCTTCGTCCCGGCTGATCACCATCCCCCCCTCGCCGGTGGTGATGTTCTTGGTGGCGTAGAAGCTGAAGCACCCCAAATCACCGATGGTGCCGACCTTCTTGCCCTTGTATTCCGTCTCGATGGCGTGAGCGCAATCCTCGATGATCCTGAGGTCGCGCGAACGGGCCAGATCGACGATGGCATCCATGTCGCAAGGACGGCCGGCGAAATGAACCACGAGAACGGCTCGGGTCCTGGACGTGATTCGCCTTTCGATTTCGCGCACATCGATGTTCAGGGTGAGCGGGTCGATGTCGGCCAGTACGGGCCGAGCACCGGAATGGATGATGGCGTTGGCGGTCGCGCAGAACGTCATCGGGGTGGTGATGACCTCATCTCCCGGTTTCAGTCCCAACGCGAGGCAGGATAGATGGAGCGCGGCCGTGCAGGAGTTCACCGCGGCGGCATGGTCGGTCCCCTTATAGCGGGCAAAAGCGCTCTCGAACCGGGACGCTTTCTCGCCCGTTCCGAGCCAGGCCTTCGCCATCGAGTCCAGGACCTCGTCCATCTCCTCCTGTTCGATCAGCGGCCGCCCGAAGACCAAGAAGGCTTTTCGCATTACGGATACGCACTCCAAGCTCCGACGCGGATCATTCCCGCGCCTTGTCGGTGTACTCCAACGCCTTGACCCTATACTGCACGTCCTCCATGAGCCGCCGGTTGACCGCGAGGAGGTCGGCCAGGAAGGCCGTGAGCATCGTCTGGAAACCGACGCCGAGGAGGATCGACGCCAGAATGAGCGACTGGACGTGCCCTGCGCCGCCGTCGGTAAAGTAGTAGTAGAGATACCTGACGCCCAGAAGAAGCCCGGCGGTGAACACGGTCACTCCAACGGCCATGAACGACCGGAACGGCTTGTATACGACGAAGATCCTCACGATGGTGACGATGGACCTTCTGATGTACGAAGGAAGGCTCTTCATGAGACGCGAGGGTCGCAACTCGGCGTTCACCCTCACCGGCACCGACGTGATGGCGATGTTCTTCTGGCCGGCCTGAATGATCGTCTCCAACGTGTAGGTGTAACTGTTGAACACGTTCAGGCGCATGGCGGCCTCGCGGCTGATCGCACGAAACCCGCTCGGAGCGTCGGGAATGTCCGTGTTGCTGAAGAGCCTGACGATGCCGCTCCCGATCCGCTGGAGCATCTTCTTCTTCGCCGAAAAGGACGCGATCTGCGAGATGGGTCTGGAACCGACGACGATTTCGGCCTTGCCCGCCAGGATCGGGCGTACCAGTGCCGGGATGTCCGCAGCCACGTACTGGTTGTCGGCATCCGTGTTGACGATGACGTCGGCTCCCAGGCTGATGCAGGCGTCCAGTCCGGCCGCAAAGGCGTTGGCGAGACCCTGATTCTTCGGCAGGTTGAGGACGTGGTCCACGCCGCACCGCCTGGCCACCTCCGGGGTCCCGTCGGTGCTACCGTCGTTGATGACGAGCCACTCTACGCTGCCGAAGCCCTCGACCCGGCGGGGCAACTCGCGCAGGGCGGTGGCCAGGGTCTCGGCCTCGTTGTAGCAGGGCACCTGGATGATGAGCTTCATCTACATCTCGACTCTCGCACGCCGGCAGAGGAGACGCCCACTGGCTCTGCAGCGCTCAGGAGCCCTCGAGCTTCGTGAACAGCCAGTACTTCTCGGTGGGAATCTCGCCGAAGACGTACGGCAGGGGACCAAAGACGCTCGCGTAGAACCCGGCCCCCACCGGAGGCCAGTGCATGGTGGTGACCCACCGGGTCGCCCCGAAGCTGTACTCGCCGACGAGCTCGAACGAGGCGTCGACGGGGTAGCCGTCGCAGTTGGTCCCGGCGAGGACGAGGAAGTCTCCCGGCTGCAGGACGGAGTTCTTCCAATCGGCAATCCTCGCGCCGGTCTGCTCCATGTAGTACTGAAAACCCCAGTGCCCCTGAAACCAGATCCTCCGGCCGTGCGGGCGCAGATGGTTCGAGATCGACTGGACGGCTTGGCGTTGGGTCCCCGCCAGCGCGTAGTCGGCCCAGGTGACGCCGAGCGCCAGGGCCGCGGCGGGCCAGAGAGCGAAGTGGGGAGCAAACATCGGCCTTGTCGGAGCGCGGCGCTCCCATCGGCGGGCGACGAGGATGCCGACCGCCGGCACCATCGGGAGAACCGTCCGCCCGTTGATGGTCCAGTTGAGCAAGGTGGCGAAACAGAAGGTCCCGGCCGTCCAGCAGAACAAGAGCACCGCCGGCGCGTCCCTCTTCTCCCACAGCTCGGCGGCTGCCAAGAACAATACGTGGAGGCCTGCGGTGATGAAGAGCGCCAGTTGAAGCAGGAGGCCCCAGCGGTAGACCCCATCCTCGGCGAATTCGAGGCCCAGCAGCGAACCCCTGGCGGCCAGCGCGGCGACCACCAGTAATCCGAGCACCCCGCCGCCGAGGAGCCACGCCCGGCGCGCCCAAAGATACGGAGCGAAGAAGAGCGCCGAGGCGACGCAGCCGCCGGTGAAGGAGAGCCCCGAGGCTACCCTTCCGGCGAGGTCCCCCCCCACTCCCGCTGTTCGGGTCAAGGCATAGGTCGCGGCCCCCGAGACGAGTCCGCGGCCGTACATCGAGACCGTCCAAGCCTGGTAGGCGGCGAGTACGAGTATCGGCCCTAGGAGGAGCAGCAAGACGGCGGAGCGCCGGTTGAGGCCCCGGTCCCTCGCGAGGGTATACGCGGCGAGGAGGGGGATCGCGGCGAGCCCGAAGTACTTCGTCAGGGCCGAGAGCGCGATGAGGGCGCTCGCCCCCACCAGCGACCAGAGCCTCCGGTCTTCGAGGCCGCGCACCCAGAGTACGACGGCCCACACGTAGAAGGCGACCATCAGCACGTCGGACATGACGTTGGTCGCCGAGACGAGGAAGACGGGGGTCGCCACGGCCGTCATCGCGGCCACCCCCGGCCGCGCGCAGAACCGCTTCGCGAGCTGGTACGTCCCGAGGCTCACGCCCAGCGCCGGCACCAGAAAGGCGAGATGGAGCACCCACTCCCGCCACCCGAAGAGGAGGGTCACCAGGGCCGAGTAGTAGGAGACGAGCGGGGGGTTCTGGTTGATCTGGGCCATGGGCATCGCAGACTTGTACCAGGTGGCCTGGAAACCGTAGAAGTCCAGCGGATGGCTCTGGATGTGCCTGGCGACCCAAAGGAAGAGCGTATCGTCGATGTGGAAGGCTTTGTTCACGAAGGGGAGCAGGAATACGAGCGTCGCCAGCGCGACCGGCAGCTGGCCTCGCCCGAGCTTCGCCAGTCGGGCCACGCCGCCCAGGAACGGGACAGGCACGCGCCGGAGGGTGCCGGCCGCGGCGTCCATCCCGACTTCAGCTGCGTTCCCGATGCCGTCCCGAGGGCGGCCGGCGGGCAGCTCTCGCGCCTCAGCCTTCACCAACGCTGCCTGTTCTGTAAGCGCGAGACCCGCCCGGGGACGCGGACCATTGGACTCCCTCGATTCGAAATTGATAAAGACGTAGCGAACTTGTCCCTCACCGGGGGACCAGCTGCCGGCCCGGATTGTATCACAGGCCACTTTGTGGAAACGAGCTCAAGCCTCCGCGAGGCTTCTTCCGGAATCTCAGCGGCTCGGATGGAAGACTGTCTCTCGCAGAGGCGCAGAGGACCGCAGAGAAAGACAAATCGGCTTGAACTGCTCCGGCACCCGGGAGATCCTCGGGCCTCCGCGGCCGTGCAGGACGGAGGAGACCATGGCCCGTCGAACGGAAAGGAACTCGGACGGGCGCCGGCCGGAGACGGCGAAGGGCGCCACCGGCTCGCCCGCGAGCCCGGAGGGCGCACGGGCTTTCGCGCCTACGGTCGCCTGCGTCCTTCTGCTGGCCCTGACGATCGCGGTCTACGCCCGGACGGCGCACCACGGCTTCCTCAACCTGGATGATCCCGCGTACGTCACCGAGAATCCGCGCGTCAACAGGGGGCTCACCGCCGAGAACGTGGTCTGGGCCTTCACCGGGACCGCCGCCGCCAACTGGCATCCGGTCACCTGGCTCTCCCACATGGCGGACGTGGAGCTCTTCGGCGTGCGGCCCGGACCGCACCACCTGGTCAACGTCGCGATCCACGTCCTCTGCTCGCTCCTCCTCTATCGGCTCCTCGCCGAGCTGACGGGTGCCCGCTGGAAGGGCCTCTCCGTGGCTGCCCTCTTCGCCCTCCACCCGCTCCACGTCGAGTCGGTGGCGTGGGTCGCCGAGCGCAAAGACGTGCTGAGCTGCCTGTTTCTGCTCCTCACGCTCCTCGCGTACGCGCGTTACGCCCGGCGCCCCGCGGCAGGGAGCTACCTCCTGGCGCTCGGCCTCTTCGCCGTCGGGCTCATGGCGAAGCCGATGCTCGTCACCCTACCGGTGCTGCTGCTCCTCCTCGACTACTGGCCCCTGGGCCGCTTCGGGGAAGGGGCCGCCCGACCTTCGCGGGGGATGTGGCGACTCCTGGGGGAGAAGGTCCCTTTCCTTCTCCTCTCGCTCCTCTCCTCGGCGGTGACGATCTACGCCCAGCGCGCTGGGGGAGCCGTCAACACCCTGGAGGTGCGCCCCCCCGGCCTGCGGGTGCAGAACGCCCTGGTGGCGTACGCCAAGTACCTCGGCTCGACGCTCTTCCCGCGGGACCTCGCGATCTACTATCCCTTCCCGGTCTCCATCGGCCTCACGGAGAGCCTGGGGGCGCTGCTCCTCCTCGCGGCGATCTCGGCCGCGGCGTACCGCCTGCGGGCCCGCCGTCCCTACCTGGCAGTGGGGTGGGCGTGGTTCCTGGTCACGCTCCTCCCGGTGATCGGACTCCTCCAGGTGGGGAGCCAGGCCAGGGCCGACCGCTACACGTACATTCCGCTGATCGGCGTCTTCGTGGCGGTCGTCTGGGGCGCGAGCGACCTGGCGGCGGGATGGAAGGCGAAGAGGGCGATCCTCGGGACGGCGGGGGCAGCGGTGGTCCTCGCCTGCGCCGCGGCCACGTGGGGCCAACTCGGCTACTGGAGAGATCCGGTCCTCCTCTACCGGCACGCGCTCGAGAGCACGGCCGGCAACTACGTGGTCCTGAACAACCTCGGGTCGGCGCTTTCGGAGAGGGGAGACAAGGAGGGCGCCTTGCGGGCGTTCGAGGAGGCCGTGCGCGCCTGGCCCGAGTCGTCCGCGGCCGAGAGCAATCTCGGCGACGTCCTGGCGGACCTCGGCCGGCTTCCGGAGGCGGTGTCGCACCTGGAGCGGGCGCTCGCCCTGGATCCGACGAACGCCCGGGCGGAGATGAACCTCGCGAGGGCGCTCGCCGGCCTGGGCGCCGTCGCAGACGCCGTCCGGCACTACGAGCGGGCGATCGTCCTGGACCCCCAGCTCCCCAAGGCCCGCTACAACCTCGCCTACCTCTTAGTCCAGCTGGGGAGGGTCGAGGACGGCTGGCGCCACTACACGGCCGGCCTGGGCCTGCGCCCAGCCGCCGGGCCCACCCACAACAAGATCGGCCTCGCCTTCGCCCGGCAGGGCCTCTTCGAGCAGGCGGCGTACTGCTTCCGGCAGGCGCTGGCCGTTGATCCGACGTTCGAGGAGGCGCAGGTCAACCTCCGCGACGCGGAGGCCAGGCGATAAGCTCGTTAGCTACCATGTAGAATGTAGAATGAAGAATGTAGAATGTAGAATGAAGAATGAAGATCGCGGGAAGGTGCGAATGTAGAATGAAGAATGTAGAATATAGAATGGCAGGGACGTGCGAATGCAGAATGTAGAATTCAGAAAAGACCGGGATATTTAGGCTCGCGCGTTCGCGTTCGCTTGCCGCGTCATTGCGTTACATGGCGAACTGGTTCGCCAGGATGCAACAGCGAGAACTCTAGTACCTCGATGCGCAAGTTCGCGTTGAAATGCCATAGGGCGGGCCGTGCCCGCCGCTGCGTTTGGACGCCCGAGCCGGGGATGGCGGCCACGGGCCGCCCTATGCAGGTAATGCCACAGGTACTTGTGGTTTGAGGTACTAGCCGGAAGTTCCCGAGCCATAGGAGCGTAAGTGCCCGTTGAGGCTGGATTTCGCTAGAAGAGACCTCTTCGGTACTGGGTACAGCCCCTACAGGCGCACCGAGAGGAGGTCGAGGGCTCGC
>JACRCS010000203.1 GCA_016218905.1 Deltaproteobacteria bacterium | reverse complement strand
TCACGACCTCCGCCCCCGTGGAGTCGATGGCCCTCAGCTTATCCGCCATGAGCCTGCCGGAGATCTCCGGCAGCTTCACGCTGAAGGTGCCGCCGAAGCCGCAGCAGGATTCCAGGTCCGGGAGAGGCACGAAGGCGTCGCCCAGCATCTGCCGGAGGTACCCCTCGGCGACGCCCTTGAGGCCGACGCCCCGCAGGGTGCGGCAGCTCCCGTGGTACGTGGTCGAACGCGGCTCCGGGTGCGCCGGAAGCTCCCCCACTCCGAGCACGCTGTGAAGGTACTCGCAGAACTCGTACGTTTTGGCGCCTAGCGCCTCGACGCGCTCCCGGAGGCCGGGGGAGCCCTCGAAGAGCCGCGGATATTGACTTCGAACCGTGTCGGCGCAAGAGGAGCTCAAACAGACGACCGCCTCGGCGGTCTCGAACGTCCGCAGGTAGCGTTCGGCGAGCCGCCGGCCCACGCCGGGATCACCCGAGTTGATCCACGGCTGGCCACAGCAGGTCTGGTCCTCCGGAAAGCGGACGCGGCCGCCGAGGGCCTCGAGCACCCGGACGGCCGCGCGACCGGCGGCGGGGTAGAGGACGTCTACCGCGCACGTGAGGAAGAGAGAGGGCATGGCCTCCGATCTACTTCTTCGCAGCTCGCGCTTTTTTGATGTCGTCGACGGAGGGCATGAGCTGCTCGCCCGGGATGGTCGTGATCTCCGACGCGATGAGGAACGGGTGCTCCGGCGACTTCTTCGTGACACCCATGAACATCGGGAGGACGACCTGGTGATCGTAGGCGCGCAGGGTGACGTTGCCGACCGGGCTCGCGACCGTCATCCCCTCCAGGGCGTCGACGAACTTCTCCCGTTCGATCTTTCCCGCCTTCTTGTACGCTTGCTCGATGAAGTGGGCCGTGATGTAGCCGTAGAGCGCGCCCACGCTCGGCTCGCGCTTGAAGCGGTCCTTGAACTCCTTCACGAAGGCCTTGTTCGCCGCCGTGTCCGGATAATAGAAGTGATAGTTCGACGTGCCGAGCACGCCCTCCGGCGCCTCGAGACCGAGCGGCTTCAGCGTGGCGAGCTCGGTGGACGTGTGCATGTAGAAGGGGATCTGCTTGTAGAAGCCGGTCGCGTTGGCGGCCTTGAGGAAGGGCACGTTCCCGCGCCCGCCGGTGCAGACGATGACGCAGTCGGGCTTGGCGGCGGCGATCGCGCTGATGTAGGGCGTGAAGTCGGGCTCACCCACCTTCCACCAGGACTGCCCCAGGAGCTTCACGCCGGGCTTCAGCTTCTGGAGGTTGTTCCAGACTTCGTCGGCGATGGCGTGGCCGTACTCGTAGTCGTCCCCTGCGATCCAGTACTTCGTGTAGGGCTTCTTGGCGAGCCCGATGGCTGCGGCCTTGCCGGCCATGGCCGTGTTCTCGTTCATGGAGAAGACGTACCGGTGGCCGTCGGCGCCCGTGATGTTGTCGCTTTTGGCGAAGGTGACGAGGAAGGGGATCTTCTCCTTCTTGCTGAACTCGGAGATCGCGAGGGTCAGGGCGCTGTTGATCGTCCCCATGAGGAGGTCGACCTCCTCCTTCATGACCAGTTCCTTGGCTGCCGCCAGGCCGACGTCCACCTTGAACTTGTCGTCCCGGGTGAGGATCTCGACCTTGCGGCCGGCGATGCCGCCGGCAGCGTTGATCTTGTCCATTGCCATGGTGAAGGCGTCCCGGACGTCGTTGGTGTACGCCGCGGGCGGACCCGTGTAGGTATCGACGAGGCCGATCTTGAGGGCCTGGGCCGCGAAGCCGGGCAGGACGGTCAGGAGCGAGAAGAGGGTGGCGAGTCCGCTGCGCAAGAACCACGAACGTTTCATGACTCTCCTCCGTAAGAAAGGGAAAAGCACAAGAGCGCCCGGAGCATAGAACGCCTCTTTTCCGGGTGTCAAGGAGAGCCAAACCGGCGTTCACGCTCGCAGAGGCACGCAAGTGTACGCTTTCGCGCGGCGCGGTCGTTCGAGTACGATCGCTCTTCCACAATCCTTCGTGAGGAGCCCCATGAGCGACGAGACCCGCCTGAGCTGCAGCGACTGCTCGGTGTACAAGCGCCTGCTGGCGGAGGAGCCGGCGTGAGGATCTCGGTCGTCCTGGCGCACCCGAATCCCGGGAGCTTCAATCACGCCATCGCCCGGACGGCAGTCGAGAGGCTCCGCGCCGACGGCCACGAAGTCCTCTTCCACGACCTTTACGAGGAGCGCTTTCCGCCCGAGCTCCCCGCGGAGGAGTTCAGGAGGAGGGCGGAGCTTCCGCCTCTCGTCGCCGAGCACTGCGGCGAGCTTCGGGAGGCGGAGGGGCTCGTGATCGTCCACCCCAACTGGTGGGGCCAGCCGCCGGCCGTGCTGAAGGGCTGGGTCGACCGGGTGATGCGGCCGGGTCTCGCCTACGAATTCCTGGAGGGCGACTCCGGCGAGGGAGTTCCGAGGGGGCTCCTGCGGACGCGGGGAGCGCTGATCTTCAATACGTCCAACACGGATCCCCGGCGCGAAGCCGAAGTCTTCGGCGACCCGCTGGAGAGGATCTGGAGGAACTGCATCTTCCGCTACTGCGGGGTCGAAAACGTCCGGCGCCGAAACTTCGCCATGGTGGTGACGAGCACGGACGCCGAGCGCCGCCGCTGGCTCGACGAGGTAAAGGAGGAGGCGGGGGCCTTCTTCGGGGCCTGACTCCCCTTGCCCCGGCTCCTCACTGCCACGGGTCCGGGCGGCTCGAAGAGGTACCGGCGGGGGTTGACGTACTTCCCCTCGAGCTTCACCCCGTAGTGGAGGTGGGGCCCCGTGGTGCGGGAGCCCGTGCTGCCCACCGTCGCGAGCGGCGTTCCCCGGGCGACCTCCTGCC
Source organism: Deltaproteobacteria bacterium (assembly GCA_016218905.1). The sequence continues at coordinate 5,453 of JACRCS010000203.1, read as the reverse complement.
CTTCCGCCACGAGAACCTGGTCGAGGTGGCCATAAAGCGTCTCGATCCCGTTTCCGTGCTCCAGTACGACGACGAGCCCGGCCCTGGCGTCGACGAAGACGCGTTCGACGATCGCCTTCGCCGGCGCGACGACGGTGGTCCCCCGGGGGGCGGCGAGGTCGATCCCGCCGTGAAACTCCCGCCGGCGGTCGACGGGGCTGCGCCTCCAGCCGAAACCGGACGTGTGGCGGCTCGCGGCGTTGACCGGAGAGTACTGCGGGATCGACTCCCACGCCCTCCGGAGCTCTTCGGCGAGCTCCGCGAGCTCCGCCTTCTCCCCCCCGGACCCTCCGAAAGGCGGCGGGCGCAGCGGCTGCAGCAGGCCGAGGGCACCTGCCCCTTCCGCGCGAGTCTTCCGGTCTTCCGGCGCGACTTCGTCGGGCCGAACCGTCTCCACGCTCTCGGCCGGGGCGGTACGCCTGGGCGGTGGGCGGCGGGACTTGCCGCCCGCCTCGGCCCGCTCCGTGGCCCAGAGCCCGAGGGAGAGAAGGAGGCAGAGCAGAGCAGAGCTCGCCCGCCGCGTGGCGCTCATCGAGGCGTCCCCCCTGCCCGCCAGCGCCGGAGGAGCTCGAAGGAGAAGATCCCCGCCGCCACGGAGACGTTGAGGGACGAGACGGTCCCGGCCATGGGGAGGCTCGCGAGGGCGTCGCAGCGGGAGGAGACGAGGGGCCGCAGACCCTTGTGCTCGCCTCCGAGCACGAGCGCGCAGGGGAAGCAGGCATCCGCCTCGAAGAGGGAGACGGGCGCGCCGCCTGCGGCGCCTAGGGTCCAGAAGCCCCGCTCCCGGAGCTCGTCGAGCGTGCGGGCGAGGTTCACCACCTGCGCCACCGGTACGGCCGCCAGGGCCCCCGCGGCCGCGCGGGCCACCGAAGCGCTGAGGCCCGCGGCCCGGTCCTTGGGGACGATCACGCCCGCGGCCCCCGCTCCATCGGCGACCCGAAGGATCGCCCCGACGTTATGGGGGTCCTGGACCGAGTCGAGGACGAGCACCAGCGGGAACCCGCCCGGCCGGAGCGCCCGGGCGGCCAGCTCCTCGAGGTCGGCGTACCCCCACCCCCCCACCTCGAGACAGACTCCCTGGTGATTACCGCCCCGCGCGAGGCGGTCCAGGTCGCCCTTGGGCGTCTCCGTGGGGCGCAGGCCGAGCGCGGAGGCGGCCGAAAGGAGCTCCGGCGGGGGGCGGCCGCCCTGGGCGACGAGGAGGCGCAGACAGGTGGAGGGGGCGGCCTTCAAGTGTTCCGCCACGGTCCTGCGGCCGTAGATCCACTCGGTGGCGGGCGGGCGCCTGCTCACTCGGGCTCTAGCCGCGGAAGATGAAGTAGACCGCCCCCACCATGCACAGCCCGGCCCAGAGGTAGTTGAGGCGGATCGGCTGGCCCAGGTAGAGGGCGGCGAACGGAACGAAGACCGAGAGGGTGATCACCTCCTGGAGGATCTTCAACTGGCCCACGTTGAGGACCTGGTTTCCGATCCGATTGGCCGGCACCTGGAGGAGGTACTCGAACAACGCGATGCTCCAGCTCAGGACCGACGCGATGTACCACTTGCGGTCTGCCATGTTCCGGAGGTGACCGTACCACGCGAAGGTCATGAAGACGTTGGAGAGGACGAGCAGACAGACCGTACGGGCGACGAGGGGCATGTCTCCTTCCGACGGACGGCTGGGGTGATCGGGCAGCGGCCCAGGTTAGACTTCGGGCGGAGCGGGCGCAAGGAAAGGAAGAGGATGAAGGAGGAAGGATGAAGGAGGACGGGGGACGGGGGAGGAGAGGCGAAGCGACGAGGGCCTTCCTGCAGACTTGAGGGTGGGGACCCGTCTGGGATACTTTTGCGTCGAGGGCACGCCCCCGGGTCTCGGCGGATCCGGGTTTTTTCGCCTCGGGTCGTGATCCGGGATGATGGTCGGCGCGGCGAGGGTGAGGAACTTCGTCACGGAGACCCTCGAAGGCATCGGGCTGAAACAGGAGCCGGAGTAGGAGCACGTTTTGGGCGCAGGGAAGATTCCGCTGACCGCCATCCTCGCGGGCGGAAAGGCCCGGCGAATGGGGGTCGACAAGCTGACGCTGCCCCTGGCGGGGGTCCCGCTCCTCGAGCGCACCTGGTCCCGGGTGGCGCCAGTCTCGGAGCGGGTGATCGCGGTGGGCGGGCCGCCGCTCCTCGCCTCGCGCTCGGTGGAGACGATACCGGATCTCTACCCCGGCGCCGATTCCATGGGAGGGCTCGCGACGGCGCTCGCCCACGCCGCGGCGACCGGCGGTCCCGGTGCGTGGGCCCTCTGCGTCGCCTGCGACCTGCCCCTCCTCGAGCCCGCGCTCCTGGCGTACCTGGGCACCCTTCAGACAGGCTGGGACGCGGTCGTCCCACGCACGCCCGCGGGCTGGGAACCCCTCTGCGCCGTCTACCGGGCCACCTGCCTGCCGGCCCTGGAGGAGGAGATCCGGCGGGGGAACCTCCGCATCCGCGACCTCTTCGCGCTCGTCCGGACACGGGAGGTCGGGCCGGAGGAGCTGCGGCGCTTCGACGCGGATCTGCGGTCGTTTCTCAACGTGAACCGCCCGGCCGACCTGGCGAGGGCGCAGGAGCTCCTGGGCGCCGGCCCGCCGGAGGGGGTCGACGTCGGTAGTTTCATCAGATTCCAATCTGGGGTAGAGTAGAAGAATCCCGGCCTCCCCAAAGGACCTCGCCGGGTCGGGCCCCGGCTCCGTTCCCCTGGACATCCCATGAAGAGTGCCACCGAAAAGAGGCTTCTCTTCGCGCTCCTCCTCTCCTCTCTGGTGCCGCTGACGCTCCTCGGCTTCGGAGCGAGTTCCGCCGTCCACAAGCTTCGTCTCGAGCTGGCGCGGGGCGGAGAGCAGGCGGCGCTCGCCCGGGCCCGCGGCGAGCTCCTGGCGCGCTGCTACGAGGCCTCCTCCGGGATCTCCGCCTACTTCGTCTCCACCCAGGCCGACCTGCGCACCGTGGCGACCACTCCCAGGACCGCGGAGGCGTACCTGAAGCTCTGCGACACGGCGCTTGCTCCCAGGGTCGGGCGAAGAGGCTCCAAGGGCGGGCGGCCGCGGTACAAGTACCAGGAGATCGCCTTCTTCGCCCCCGACGGCCGACAGCTCGTGGGGATCCGCGGGGGCGAAGCCGCGGCCCCGAGCGAGCTCCTCGAGCTCTCCGACTCGGGCCCGGCGGCGTCGTCCTGGCGGGAGTGCTTCGTGCGGACGCAGGCCCTCCAATCCGGCGACATCTCCCTCAGTCCCTCCCCGAAGCAGCGCGAGCGGGGGAAGACCCTCCTCGTGGCCACTCCGGTCTACGGGGCCAGGGGCAGCTTCGAAGGGATCGCTGGAGCGGCCGTCGACCCGGAGCCTCTCCAGAAGCTCCTCTCGGGTTTCGTCCTCTCCGGCCTCCCGGCGAAGACCGAGGCTTGGGGGCTCTTCTTCGACGACACGGGGCGGGTCATCTGTCGGGTCCAGTCCCGTTCTCCCCGCACCGACGCGCGTCCCCGGCGGGGCGAGGAGGGCCCGCTCGCCGACCTCTCGGCGGTGCTCGGCCAGGTGAGGGTGGGGCGCGGGGGCACGCTGGACCGTACGGCGTCCGGCGGCGCGCCCCTGCTCGTGGCCTACTCCCCGGTCTTCGCCGACTACCAGGGACCTACCCCGAGGTCCGGCGTGCTCGGGGGCGTGGCGCTCTTCCGGAGCGCGGAACGTGAGGTCGGGCGAGAGGCGGAGTTCTCGGCGCGGGCCGACTCCCTCGCCCGGCGGGCCGAGCTCCAGAGCCTCGCGCTTACTCTCGTGTGCGCCCTCTGGGTCGGGTTCGCGGGCTTCATCGCGGCGCGCCGGATGGCGCGGCCGTGGATCCGGCTGCGGGAGAAGGTGAGCCTCGCGGCACCAGGGATCGCACCCGCCTCCCCGCGAGCGCACGACGAGGTGCAGGCCATCTCCGACTCCTTCGAGGCGCTCGCCTCCCACGTCGAGCAGCACGCGGGGCGGCTCCGGGCGACCGAGGAGCGCCTGCGGGAGTTTATCGAGATGTGCCCGGACGGGATCGCGGTGATCGACCCGGCAGGGCGGCTCCTTCTCACCAATCGCTCCCTCTGCCAGATGCTCCGGCGCTCGCCGGGGGAGCTCGGCGGCTTCGAGCTGAGGGAAGCGGCCTCGGACCCCGTCGAGGTCGACGAGATGCTCCGGAGGATCGCCGAAAAGGCCCGCCTGAAGGACTACGAGTTGGAGCTGCGCCGGGCGGACGGGAGCACCTTCGCCGCCGTCTTCACGCTTCGCCTCGCGCAGTACGAGGGTTCGACCCGCGTCGAGGCGATCGTGCGAGACGTCTCCGCCCTAAAGGAGGCCCAGCATCGGGACCGGGAGAAGACCGAGGAGCTCTTCCGGGTCCACGGCGAGCTGAGCCGCGCTCACGAGGCCCTGCGAGGCGCGTTCGGCCAGGTCGAGGAGCAGGTGCGGGTGAAGACCTCCGAGCTGCAGAAGGCGTACGAGGCGCTCCAGACGTCCGACCGGGTCAAGACCGAGTTCCTGATGAAGATGAGCCACGAACTGCGCACGCCGCTCAACTGCATCATCGGCTACTCGGAGGCCATGACCGAGGGGCTCGACGGCCCGGTGACGGACGAGCAGACCCGCAGCCTCGGCCGGATCGCCCAGAGCGGACGGCGGCTGCTCCGCATGATCGAAGACCTCCTCGACCTCTCGCGGCTCGAGAGCGGCGGCATGGAATTCCGGTTGGCCGACGTTCGGCTCGAGGACCTCCTGGACGAGGTGGTCCTCGAGATGCGAAGCCTCGTCGGCGACAGGGCCGTCGAGTTCCAGATCCTCGTCGGAGAGCCGCTGCCTCCCGTCTGGGCCGATCCGGATCGCGTCCGCCAGGTGCTCTTCAACCTCTTCGGCAATGCCCTGAAGTTCACCGACCGAGGCTATATCAAGATCGAGGCGTTTCGGGCAGAGGGCGCCTTCATCGAGGTCCGCGTCAGCGACACGGGGCCGGGCATCCCGGAGGGGCACTTGGAGAAGATCTTCCACCGCTTCGTCCAGCTCCCGAACCGGAATCGCACCGGCGCCGGGCTGGGGCTACCGATCTGCCGGGAGCTCGTGGAGCGCATGGGCGGTACGATCTGGGCCGAGAGCCCCGCTCCCGGGGGTCACGAGCACGGCAGGGGAAGTACCTTCGCCTTCACGCTCCCCGTCGCCACGTCTCGAAGCCAGCTCTCGCTCCCTTTCGGGAGCGAGAGCAGCTGTTAGCTATTAGATTAGCGGTAGGAGTCACGAAGTTGTCCGGCGGTTGCTCCTAACGGCTAATCGCTAATTGCTAATCGCTGCCACCTCCCCTTCCCCGCTCTGCACCGCCCATAGGTCCGCGTACACGCCCCCGGCCCCGAGCAGCGCCTCATGGGTACCCCGCTCCACCACCACGCCGTCCAC
>JACRCS010000202.1 GCA_016218905.1 Deltaproteobacteria bacterium | reverse complement strand
GACGAGGTCGTTCTCACGCTCCTGGAAGGCGAGGTCCCGGACGTTGATCGGCGGCATTCCGCCCTTCAGCTGGATCCACCGCTTCCCGCCGTCGTTCGTGAAGAAGAGGCCGAACTCGGTCCCGCAGTAGAGGAGGCCCGGCCTCTTCGGGTCCTCGACCACGGTGTAGACCGTTCCGCGCGCGGGGAGGTCCCCTGAGATCGAGGTCCACGACCTTCCGCGATCCGCGCTCTTCAGGAGATAGGGCTTGAAATCGCCCCGCTTGTGGTTGTCGACGGCCGCGTAGACGACGTCCGCCTCGTGCGGCGAGGCCGCGAGGTCGGCGTCGAAGGTCATCTCCGGGACGCCCGGGAAGGAGGTCGCCTTCCGCCAGCTCCCGCCGCCGTCCTCGGTCACCTGGACGAGGCCGTCGTCCGTCCCGGCGTAGACGAGGTCGACCTTCTTCGGGCTCTCGACGAGGGAGACGATGTTTCCCCAGAACGACGTCGAAGCGTTCTTGGCAACAGCGTCGACGCTCCAGACGCGCCCCATGACGGGGAGCCGGTTCCGGTCGACCTGCCGCGTGAGGTCCGGGCTGACGGCCTTCCAGCTGTTGCCGCGGTCCTCGCTCCGGAAGACCCTCTGCGCCGCGAACCAGAGCCGCGTCGGAGAGTGGGGCGAGATGATCAGGGGCGACTCCCAGTTCCAGCGCAGGGCCTCGTCGCTCGGCCCCGCCTGTGGCTGGATGTCGACCTGCTCGCCCGTCTTGCGGTCGAACCTCACGAGGGCACCGTGCTGCGCCTCGGAGTAGACGATGTCGGGGTTCCCCGGCTCGATGGCGGCGAAGAAGCCGTCGCCGCCCTGCGTGACGAACCAGTTCTCGTTCAGGATGCCGTGGACGTTGTCGGTGCGCGACGGCCCGCCGAGAGTGGTGTTGTCCTGTGTCCCTCCGTAGACGTTGTAGAAGGGCTTCGCGTCGTCGACCGCCACCCGGTAGAACTGCGCCACCGGGAGGTTCGTCTTGAACTGCCAGGTTTCGCAGCGGTCCCACGACTCGTAGATGCCGCCGTCGTTGCCGTTCAGGAGGTGGTCGGTATTCTCCGGGTCGATCCAGAGGGCGTGGTTGTCGACGTGCTTGGCCTTCTCGCCCGCCTTTCTCCAGCTCTTCCCGCCGTCGTCCGTCACCTGCATGTAGGTGTCCATCGAGTAGACGCGGCCAGCGTCCTTCGGATCAGGGACGAGCTCCTGGTAGTACTGCGCCGAGGTCGTGGCGTACTCGCCGCGCTTTTCCCAGCTCATCCCGCCGTCGAGCGAGCGATAGAAGCCGCCGTCCTTGCCGCGCGCCTCGACGAGCGCGTAGACGGTGTCGGGCGCGGCGTCCGGGACGGCGAGGCCGATCCGGCCCACGTCTCCCTTCGGGAGGCCGTTCGTCAGCTTCGTCCAGGTCGCGCCGCCGTCGGTCGACTTGTGGATCCCGCTCTCCGGGCCCCCGTTGATCAGCGTGAAGACGTGCCGGCGGCGCTGGTAGGCCGCGGCGTAGAGGACCTCGGGGTCGCGCGGGTCCATCCAGACGTCGGAGACACCCGTCTTGTCCGAGATGGTCAGGACGGCCTTCCACGACTTCCCGCCGTCCGTCGTCTTGTAGAGCCCGCGGTCGCCTCCGTCGGCCCAGAGCGGCCCCTGCGCCGCGACGTAGACGGTCTTTCCGTCCTTTGGGTGGACGAGGATCTTCCCGATATGCTCGGAGGCCTTCAGGCCGACGTTCTCCCACGTCTTGCCGCCGTCGGGAGACCGGTAGACGCCGTCGCCGTAGCCGACGCTGCGCTGGCTGTTGTTCTCGCCCGTCCCGACCCACACGACGAGCGTGTTCGTCGGGTCGAGCGCCACGCAGCCGATGGAGTAGGAGCCCTTTTCGTCGAAGACGGGCGCGAACGTCGTCCCCCAGTTCGTCGTCTTCCAGACACCGCCCGAGGCGACGGCGACGTAGTAGGTCCCCTTGCGGACCGGGTCGACGGCGAGGTCGCCGATGCGGCCCGACGTGACGGCCGGCCCGATGTCGCGCAGCTCGAGCCCGGCGAACGTCTCGGCCGAGAAGGGGTCCTTCGTCTTCTCCGGGGCGGCCGAGGACGCCTTTCCGGTCTTCGTCGAGGCCGGCTTCGCGTCCGGCGACGCCTTCGCCTTCTCCTGGGCGGAGACGGGGATCGAGGCGGCCAGGGAGAGAGCGACGGAGAGGGCGGCGAGCGAGAGGGTCCTTCTCATGGCGTCTCAGTTTCCTTTCGTGTGTGCGAGGACGAAGGCGTACTCGTCGGCGCGGGATTCGACGGACGCCTTCACCATGTCAGCCCCGCCATGGCCGGCATTGCGCTCGATCCGGAGGAGGACGGGACCGCCCGTGGTCGCCGCCTGGAGCGCGGCCGCGAACTTGCGAGCGTGCATCGGGTCGACCCGGTCGTCGCTGTCGGCCGAGAGGAGGAGGGTGGCGGGGTAGGCGGTACCCTTCTTCACGGCGTGGTAGGGGGAGTAGGCCCGGAGGGCCTCGAACTGCTTCGGTTCCGCGGCCGAGCCGTACTCGCTGACCCAAGTCCGGCCGGAGCCGAAGAGGTGGTAGCGCACCATGTCGAGAAGCGGCACCGCGCAGAGGACCGCCGAGAAGGGCTTCGGGTCCTGCGTCATCGCCGCGCCCACGAGGAGCCCGCCGTTCGAGCCCCCGTAAATAGCGAGGCGGTCGGCGCTCGTTACCTTCTCCTTCGAGAGCCAGCGGGCCGCGGCGAGGAAGTCGTCGAAGGTGTTCTGCTTCTTCAGGAGCATCCCGCCCTTGTGCCACTCCTCGCCGTACTCGCCCCCACCGCGCAGGTTCACCGCCGCCCAGACCCCCCCCTCCTCGAGCCACGGGTAGAGGAGCGCCGAGAAATCGGGGGTTTCGCTGACCTGGAAGCCGCCGTAGCCGTAGAGGATCGCGCGCGACTTCCCGTCCCGCTTCATGTCCTTCCTGTGGACGAGGAACATCGAGAGCTTCGTCCCGTCCTTCGACGGGAAGAAGACCTGCTCGACCACGTAGGGGCTGGGGTCGACCGGGACGTTCAGCTTCGCGAAGAGGTCGAGCCGCCCCGACTTCATCGACATCGAATAGATCTGCCGCGGCGTCGTGTACGACTCGAACGTGAAATAGGCCTCGTCGTCCTCGACCTGGCCCGACGGCCCCCCGACGGTCCCGAGAGAAGGGAGCTTCACCTCGCGCACGAAGGCGCCGCCGAGCTCGCGGACCTCCAGGAGCGACGAGGCGTTCTTCAGGTAGTTGATCGCCAGCCGGCCTCCGAGGACCGCCACGCCCGCCATCGTGGCGTCGGGGCGCTCGGGGACGACCTCGCGCCAGGCCTTCCTTGCGGGCCTCGTGGGGTCGACCTCGTAGACGCGCCCCCGCGGGGCGCCGTCGTCCGTCATCACGTAGAAGCGGTCGCGGAAGACCTCGACGCTCCAGTGTGCCTCGGTCCCGACGACGAGCGGCGTCCAGCGGTCGGCCTGCTTCGGGTCCGAAAGGTCGCGGAAGGAGACGTCCGAGGACGACCACCCGTGCTGGACCGAGAGGACGAGCCAGCGGCCGTCGCGCGAGACGGACGCGGCGAGGAAAGCGGTCGGGTCGCCGAGGCGCCCGTGGACGACGCGGTCCTGCTTCGGGTCCTCCCCGAGTCGGTGGAAGCGAACCTCCTGGTACCCGGGACGCTCGTCCACGGGGATCTTCCGGTCCGTCGGCAGCCACGTGTAGTAGAAGCCGCTCCCGTCAGGCGTCCACGAGGCGCTCGCGTACTTGGCGCCTTCGATGACGTCGACCTCGGAGAGCTTCCCGGTCGCCACCTCGACGACCCGGAGCGTTGCCTCGTCGGAGTTGTTCGCCTTCACCTGGTAGGCGACGCGCGCGCCGTCCCACGACGGCTGCCAGTCGCCGAGGGAGGCGCTCCCGTCCTTCGACCAGGTGTTCGGATCGAAGAGAACCTTCTCCTCGCCGCCCTTCCCTTCCTTCCAGTAGACGACGGCTTTCTCTTTCGTCGCGTGGCGCCTCTGGAGGAAGGCGAAGACTCCTCGCCGGACCGGCGCGGAGACCGAATCGATGTAGGCCAGCTCCTTCAGTCGCGCGAGGAGCTTCGCGCGGACCGGGAGCTTTCCGAGCTCCTTGCGGGCGAGGTCGTCCTGAGCCGCCATCCACGCCTTCACCTCGGGGGAGGAGGCGTCCTCGAGCCAGCGGTACGGGTCGGGAACCGTCACCTCGTGCAGGACGTCCGTCGCGTCGACCGTCCGCGCCGACGGGTAGGCGAGGCGGCTCTCGGCCCAGGCGCCCCGCGGGACGAGGACGGCGGCGAGCGCGCAGGCGAGGAAGAACGTCGAAACGAGTTCCGTCGGGATCTGCTTCATCTGGAGACTCTCCTGGAGAGGGGTCGTCATCGCGGTGGG
>JACRCS010000191.1 GCA_016218905.1 Deltaproteobacteria bacterium | reverse complement strand
GCTCCTCGTCGGGGAGCACCTTCCCCCCGCAGGCGGCCGCCGCGCGCTCGACCTGCTCGGCGATGCTCTTCTTGCGAGCAGCCGCATCGACCACCACCGACGCGGCCTCGAGCTTCCGGAAGTAGTCCTCCGGTCCGGCGACCTCGAGCAGCCCCGGGGAGTGGAAACGGTGTCCGCGGCTCGTCCGCCCGCTCTCGATCCCGGCGAACGAAAAGGGGATGACCTCTCCGCCGAGGAGCGCGAGCACCCAGTGGACGGGCCGGGCGAAGGTGGCCTCCCCCGAGCCCCAGCGCATGGACTTTCGAAACGGGATCCGCCCCAGCCACTCCGGGAGGAGCTCCGCGAGGAGCTCGGAGGCCGGCCGGCCGGCGACGTGCCGCCGAGCAGCCACGTACGCGCCCTTCTCGGTGTCGACCCGGAGGAGCTCCGTGACGTCGACCCCTTGCGACCGCGCGAAGCCTTGGGCGGCCTTGGTCGGGTTCCCTTGCGCGTCGTAGGCTGCGGCCACCGCGGGGCCTACCCGCTCCTCCGTGACGTCCTCCTGGCGCTCGGCGACACCGCGGACTACCAGGACGAGCCGGCGGGGCGTCGCGAACGTCGAAACTTCTCCGAAGGAGAGGCGTGCCCTCCCCAGGCCCTCAGTCGCAATCTCCCGCAGTGCCGAGTGCGCCGGAGGCAGGAACCCGGCCGGGATCTCCTCGGTCCCGATCTCCAGCAGAAGGTCGCGGGCGCTCACGGCTCACCCGCCGTCTTCGCGGACTCCGTCCCCCGGAGCTTCCCGAGAAGGGGATGCCCCATCTCCTCCCTCTGGGCGACGTAGCCCTGGGCCACCCGGCGGGCGAGGTCCCGCACGCGGCCGATGAAGCGCGTCCGCTCCGTGACGCTGATCGCGCCGCGGGCGTCGAGCAGGTTGAAGGTGTGGGAGCACTTCAGTGTGTAGTCGTAGGCCGGCAGTACCAGCCCCTTCTCCGCCAGCCGCCGCGACTCCCCTTCGAATTTATCGAAGAGGTCGAAGAGCATGGCCGCGTCCGACTCCTCGAAGTTGTAGATGCTTCCCTCGACCTCGCCTCGGTGATGAACGTCGCCGTAGCTCACGCCGTCGGTCCAGACGAGGTCGTAGACGTTGTCGACACCCTGGAGGTACATGGCGATCCGCTCGATGCCGTAGGTGATCTCGGCGGAGACCGGCTTGCAGTCGATGCCGCCCGCCTGCTGGAAGTACGTGAACTGCGTGATCTCCATTCCGTCCAGCCACACTTCCCAGCCGAGGCCCCACGCGCCGAGCGTCGGGCTCTCCCAGTCGTCCTCGACGAAGCGGATGTCGTGGTCCAGGGGGTCGACCCCGAGCGCCCGGAGGCTGCCCACGTAGAGGTCGAGCACGTCCAGGGGCGAGGGCTTCAGGATGACCTGGTACTGGTAGTAGTGCTGGAGGCGGTTCGGGTTCTCGCCGTAGCGCCCATCGGTGGGACGCCGGCTCGGCTCCACGTAGGCGACCCGCCACGGTTCCGGGCCCAGGCAGCGCAGGAACGTGTGGGGGTTCATGGTCCCCGCGCCGACCTCGACGTCGTAGGGCTGTCCGATGATGCAGCCGCGCTCGGCCCAGTAACGCTGGAGCGTGAGCACGACGTCTTGAAAGGTCATTACGGCTCCTTCGGAGCAGGGGCTAATTCCGGATTCCGGATTCCGAATTCCTAAATTCCTAAATTGCCTAATTCAACCGACAATATCTTCCCCACCATCCACGCCCAACACGTTCCCCGTCATCCAGTACGTACCCGGCTCTGAAAGGGCGGCGATGGCGTGGGCCACGTCGTCGGGGGTCGTCAGACGCTCCATCGGGTTTCGCGACCGGGCGATCTCCATCATTTCGCTGTTGCCCGGAATCTTCCGGAGCGCCGGCGTATCGGTCACGCCGGCCCGGATCGCGTTGACCGTGACGCCCAGGGGCGCGAGCTCCAGGGCGAGCTGCCGCACGTGGGACTCCAGCGCGGCCTTGGCCGCCGAGACGGGGCCGTAATTCTTCCAGACGCGCCGTCCGCCCGAGCTCGTCATCGCGAAGACGCGGGAGTTCTTGCCTAAGTAGCCCCGCTCGACCACCTCCTGGACCCAATAGACGAGCGTGTGGGCCATGGCGTCGAGGGTCATCTCCAACTGGCTCCGAGTGACGGCCTCTCCGCCACTGCCCAGGTACGGCTTCAAGCTCCCGAAGGCGAGGCTGTGGAGGAATACCCGGATCTTCGCGCCTTCGCGAAGGCTCTCGCCGATGCCGTCCAGGGCCTCGCGACGGTTGCCTTCATCGGCGGCGTTCATGTTGAAGAACTGGACCTCGACTCCGAACGCCTCTAACTCCTCCACGAGCTTCGCGACGAGCGGAAGCGTCGACTTCCGGTCCAGATGGACGCCGAAGATGTTCATGCCCTTCTGGGCCAACGCGCGGGCGGTCGCGGCGCCGAAACCGCTCGACGCACCGAGGATCAAGGCCCAGTGGCCCTTCAGACTGCCGGACGGTGCCAAGTCTCCTCCTTCCAGGTCGGAAAAGACGGGTACCGTAACAGAAAAGCGGACCGACCTCAATCCAGAGGGGCGGGGAACAGCGCTGACGCATCACTGGCGTAGGCACCCGCGGAGAGTGAGGCCTTGGACCCGCCGCGGTGCAAACGAGGCAGAACGGGCGCCCTGCCGGGGGATTGTAGGCCGGCAGATGCACGCCCTCGCCTTCGTTTGACGTCCTGGTGCCGGCTTCGGGGCGCAAAGGCCCTCACGGGCAGTTCATCTCTCGCCGCAGCGATGAGACTCCTATTCCAGGCGAAGCTGCGGTGAGCGCGCGTGCCATCGCGACCTTACGTACTCCGGATCGAACCACGGCCCGGTGAGGGTCTC
>JACRCS010000190.1 GCA_016218905.1 Deltaproteobacteria bacterium | reverse complement strand
CTCGGCCTGGAACTTCTCGCTCCCCGCTTCTGGTGCGCGCACCTCTGCCCCCTGGGCGCGCTCCTCGGGCTGGCCGCGCGCCTGTCGCCGCTCCGCCGGGGGAGGGCAGGGGAGTGCGGCGCCTGTTGCGCGTGCGCGGAGGACTGCCCCACCGGGGCGGCGCTCGGCGATCCGGCCGACCCGTCCCTCTGCCTCCAGTGCGGGACGTGCGAGGCCGCCTGCCCACGCGAGGCCCGGCTTCCCGGGACATCCCGGCCGCCGGCGGCCGTTCCTCGCCGCATGGTTAGGCGGGCCCTCCTCGCCTCCGCCGGGCTCGGTGCCCTCGCGGCCCTGGCCCCCCGCGTGCGCGCGGAGGAGCGGGAGCGGCCCTTCGACTTCCTCCGGCCGCCGGGCGCCAAGCCGGAGGAGGAGTTCGTGCGGCGTTGCGTCCGCTGCGGGGCCTGCATGCGCGTCTGCCCGCGGGGCGCCCTCCACCCGTCGCTCTTCGAGGCAGGTCTCGGAGGCCTCTGGACGCCTCGCCTCGTGCCGCGGCTCGGCTACTGCGAGTATCACTGCCGCCTGTGCGGCCAGGTCTGTCCCACAGGCGCCATCGGCTACCTCGAGGAGGGGAAGAAAGAGAAGACCGTCATCGGGACGGCGATCTTCGACGCGAACCGCTGCCTGCCCTACCGGAAGGCGCAGGAGTGCATGGTGTGCGAGGAGCACTGCCCGACGGGTCCCAAGGCGATCGTGTTTCGGGAAGAGGTCCGGTTCGACCCGGAGAGGGGGGAGAAGAGCGTCAAGGTGCCGCGCGTCTTCGAGAAGCGCTGCGTCGGCTGCGGGATCTGCGAGACGAAGTGCCCGCTCCCGGGTGGGGCGGCGATCCGGGTCGTGCGGGAGAAGCCGGAGAGCCTGGAGCAGTTCTATTGACTCCCCGTCTTACCGTGGCCAGTACGCCTCCCGGAGCTCCCTCTTGAGGATCTTGCCGGCGGGGCTCTTTGGGAGAAAGGTGCGGAACTCCACGCTCCTCGGCTTCTTGTAACTCGCCAGGTGGGCCTTGCAGAAGTCGATCAGCTCGGCTTCCGTGGCCGAGGTGCCTTCCCGCAGGACCACGAGCGCCTTCACCGCCTCCACCCACTTCTCGTCCGGGACGCCGATGACGGTCGCCTCGAGGACGCCGGGATGCTTGTAGAGCACCTCCTCGACCTCGCGAGGGTAGATGTTCTCGCCGCCGCTGATGATCATGTCCTTCTTGCGGTCGACGACGAAGAGGAAGCCCTCCTCGTCGAGGAAACCCACGTCGCCGGTGTGCAGGAAGCCGCCCCGGAGGGTTTCCCGGGAGGCCTGCTCGTTGGCCCAGTATCCCTGCATGAGGTACGGGCTGCGGGCGCAGATCTCGCCCACGCTTCCGGGCGGGAGCGGCCGGTCATCGGCGTCCCGGATCTCCACCGCTACGCCCGGAATAGGTCTCCCGGCGGAGGCAAGACGGCTCAAGCCGTCGTCGCGGAGCAGGTCGACGTGGTCCTGCTTCACGAGGCACGTGATGTCGGGGCCGGACTCCGACTGTCCGAAGCCCTGCATGAAGATGGGCCCGAAGACCTTGAGCGCCTTGCGCAGGAGTTCCACCGGCATCGGGGACGCCGCGTAGAAGATCGTCCGGAGCGAGCCGAGGTCGAACTCGTGGAGATTCGGCACCTCGAGCAGCGAGGCCACCATGGACGGAACGATGTGCAGGAACGTGATCTTCTCGCGCTCCACGAGCCTCAGGCACTCCACGGGGTCGAAGGAGTCCACCGTAAGGTTCAGGGCGCCGGCGATGGAGTGGGGAAGGCGCTTCGAGTGGCCCCCGATGTGGAATAGGGGCAGCACGTTGACGTTCACGTTGTCGTCCCGGATGCCGCAGAGCCGGATCATCTCCCGGGCGACGGCGAGCTGGCTCCGGTGGGTGTGCATGGCGGCACGGGGTGTGCCCGTGGTGCCGCTCGTATAGATGAAGTAGACGGGGTCGTCCTCGGAGACTTCGATCCGGGGCTCGTCCTCCGAGCCCGTGGCCACGAAGGCCTCGAACTCCTCCCAGCCCGCGGGCCGCTCTCCGCCGATGGCGACGAGGATCCGCACGTCGCCGAGGTGCTCGCGGATCTCGAGGATCCGCGGGAGGTACCGCTCCTGGACGAAGAGGGCCGCCGGCCTGGCATCGCGGACGAGCGTCAGGAGCTCCCCGGCGGTCAGCCGCCAGTTGAGCGGGACCACGACGAAGCCGCCCTTCTCCGCCGCCCCGAAGACCTCCAGGAACTCCACGCTGTTGTTCGACAGCAGGCAGAGCCGCTCCCCCTTCTCCACGCCTCGGCGCTGGAGAGCGCCGATCAGCCGGTTCACCCGGGCGTTGAACTCCCGGAACGTGAGCTGCCGGGTCTCGGACTTGACGGCCAGCTTGTCCGGGTAGGCGAGGGCGTTCTGCCGGATGAAGTCGCCGATGGTCACGTTCAACTCCGTTGAGTATTCAGTTGTCAGTTGTCAGCTTCGGTACGCCGCTGCGCGGCCGGTTGGCAGAAAGTGACGCCGGCCTCTCTTCCGTCACCCCGGCACGGATTGCCGGGGTCCAGCGCCCAGGCTTCGCCTGGCGGAGCCGGCTTCGCCCGGCAGAGCCAGGAGGGTCATCCATGGCGTACTGGATTCCGGCGTCCATGCCGGAATGACGAAGAAGGTGAGACGCGGTCCCCAGTCACCCGGAAGTTGTCAGTTCTGGGCTTGTGCTTCTACTGAGAACTGATGACTGATCACTGACAACTAAGAAAGCAGTTTATCCAAGGCGTCCTTCACGAGCACCCTCACGAGGCGGCGGCGGTAGGGGGCCGAGACCTCCATGTGGGAGACCGGCTTCGCCTGGCTGCGCGCCGCCTCGGCGAGCTCCTCGACGAGCTCGGCCGTGAGGCTCCTCCCGCGGGTGAGCTCGCCCGTGCCCTGGACGACGAGGGGCGCGGAGCCCGCTCCGGTTACGGCGATCCGGACGTCTTCGCCGGCCGTGACACCGACCCCCACGATGGGGAAGTCCACGGTGCCCCGCTTGCGGTACTTCAGGTAGGCGCCGCGGCGGCCCGACGCTTCGGCCGGCACGACGACCTCGGCGAGGAGCTCGTCCTCCCGGAGCACCGTATGCTTCAGCCCGTCGTCGACGAAGAACTCCGACAAGGGCAGCGTCCGCTCGCCTCCGGAGCGGACGAGGCGCACCCGGGCGTCCAGGGCGAGGAGGGCCGCCGCCGTGTCGCCGCTGTAGAGGGCGTGGCACCGCCCGCTCCCCTTCGCCATGAGACAGACGTCGCCGCCGAGCTTGAAGCAGGCGGTACGGCCCTGCCTCCACGCCGCCCCCTGCTGATAGTACCAACAGCGGGGCTCCAGGCACAGGTTCCCGCCGACGGTGCCCATGTTCTGGAGCTGGGCCGCCCCGACGCCGAGCGCCGCCTCCGCAAGGATCGGGTAGCGCTCCCGGATCTCGGCGGAGCGGTGCAGGTTTCGGAGGGGAACCGCGGCCCCGAGCCGCAGCTCGCCGCCGCTCCAGCCGATGTTCCCGAGGCCCTCGACCTTCTTCAGGCTCACGACCCAGCGGGGGCCGGCGACCCCCTGCTTCATCCGGACCAGGAGGTCCGTGCCGCCGGCCAGGACGCGTGCCTCGGGAGCGTGCCGGGCGAGGAGCGAGCACGCCTCTTCGACACTCTCCGGCGCCAGGTGTTCGAAGCTTCCGAGCCTCATCGCGCTCCCTCCGCTCCCGCCTCTGCCCGCGTCCGGGCCTGCAGCGCCTTCAGGACCTTCTCCGGCGTCACCGGCAGGTCCGTGATCCAGACGCCGAGGGCGTTATGGATCGCGTTCACGATGGCCGGGATGGTCGAGACCTGGGTGCCCTCCCCGGACTCTTTGGCGCCGAACGCGCCGATGGGGTCGATCGTCTCGATGGAGAGAGAGACCATCTCCTCGGGGACGTCGTAGACCGTCGGCAGACCGTAGGCCGTAAAGTTGGGGTTGAGCGTCCAGCCGTCCTCTTCCACGCACTGTTCGTAGATGGTGTGGCCCACTCCGCCCGAGATGGAACCCTCGTGCTGGCCTTCGATGGCCAGGGGGTTGATGGCGATCCCGCAGTCGTGCGCGACCACCATCCGCTTCACCTCGACCTTGCCCGTCTCGGTGTCGACCTCCACCCAGGCCGCCTGCGTCCCGAAGCTGTAGGCGCCGCCCACGTCGCCGGCGCCGGTGTCGAAGTTTATCGGGTCGATGGATTGGCCCCAGCTCCCCTGGCCGATGACGGTGGTGCCCGAGCCCCAGCTCACGGTCCGGCGCGCGAGGTCCCGAAAGCGCATGCACTTGGAGGGCGAGCCCTTCACGAAGACCTTCCGGTCCCGGATCTCGATGTCCTCGGGCGCGGCCTCCAGAATCTGGGCGGCCACTCCCACGAGCTGCCGGCGGGCGTCCTCGGCCGCGATCTTGACCGCGTTCCCCGCCGTGGAGCTGACGCGGCTCCCGTAACTACCTGGATCTACTGGTGTAACCGTGCTGTCGGTCTGAGGGACGTAGACGTCCTCGAGCCGCACGCCGAGCACCTCGGCCGTGATCATGGCGAGGGCGGTCTCCGAGCCCTGTCCAGAGTCGGTGGAACCGGTGAGGAGGGAGACGGTGCCGTCCTCGTGCACCTTGATGACCGCCGTGCAGCAGTTGTGGCCGGCGAGCCGGGTTCCCGACGCAAAGGAGTTGCAGGCGAGCCCTACGCCCCGGGCGATGCGGCCCAAGGGTTCTCGGGCCTTTTCCCGCCAGGGCCGGTACTCCTCGTGCCAGTTGGCGGCCTTCACGGCCTCGGTGATCGTCTCGTCGAGGCCGCAGCTCCCGATCTTCATCCCGTTGGGGGTCTCGTAGCCGACGTAGGCGCCGTTTTTCCGTCGGATCTCGACGGGGTCGAGTCCCAGGTCCTCGGCGATCATGTCGAGCTGGACGTCGGCGGCGTAGCGGATCTGCTGGATTCCGTTCCCCCTCTGGGCGACCGAGACCGGCCGGTTCGTGTAGACCCGAAACCCCTCGTACCGGACGTTGGGGACCACGTACGGAAGATTCAGGAAGTAGAAGGCGTTGGCGATCGTCGTGGGGCCCACGCCCGTCCCGGCACCCCCGTCGGCGACGGCGCGGCAGTCGTGGGCCAGGAGCGTTCCGTCCTTCTTCACCGCGGTCTTGAGCCACACGATCATCGGGTGGCGCCGGCGGTGGGCCGAGAGGACCTCCTCCTGCCCGAGGACGATCTTCACGGGCCGACCGCTCTTCTTCGAGAGGAGGACCGCGCAGAAGTCCAGGGGATAGGAGCCGTTCTTGCCGCCGAAGCCGCCGCCGATGTACGGCTGGATCACCCGGACGCTGGAGAGCGGCACGTTGAAGCAGTTGGAGAGGTTCCGATAGAGGAAGTAGGGGCTCTGCTTGGACGCCCAGACGGTGATGTGGTTGGGGGCCTCCCAGCTCGCGATGATCGCGTTCGGCTCCAGGAAGCCGTGGAGCACCGACTGGCTGTAGAAGCGGTCCTCCCGGACGTAGTCCGCCTCCGCGAAGGCCTTCTCCACGTCCCCGAAGGCGGTCTTCATGTGGATGCTGACATTCCCCGGCCGGTCGTCATGGACGAGCGGCGCGCCCTGGCGCAGGGCGGCCTCCGGGTCGAAGACGGCCGGGAGCACCTCGTACTCCACGTCAATGAGTCCGAGGGCCTCGAGGGCCGTCTCCTCGTCCACGGCCGCGACCGCCGCCACCTCCTCCCCCACGTAGCGGACCTTGCCGCGGGCGAGCGGCACCTCGTCGCGCGTGTCGGGCCGCAAGCCGTAGCGGAAGTCACCGAAGTCCTCCCCGACGATGACCGCCCGCACGCCCCGCAGCCGCGCGGCACGGGAGGTGTCGATCCGGACGATGCGGGCGTGGGGGTGGGGGCTTCGGAGGATCTTCCCGTGGAGCATCCCCGGCACGGAGAGGTCGTCGGCGAAGGCCGCCTTGCCGGTGGCCTTTATGGGACCGTCGACCCTCGGCAGGCGCTTACCCAGAACGGAGTAGTCTGACATCGCTTGCTCCTGAGCTCGTGACGCGTCTGGCGGATCCGACCTGTCCGACAGGTCAGACGCCCTCATTCCCTTCCGCCGCTCTTTCGATCGCCTCCACGATCTTCGAGTACCCCGTGCAGCGGCACAGGTTGCCGGCGATGGCCCGACGGACGTCATCCCGGGTGGGCCTGGGGTTCTCGTCCAGGAGGGCCTTCGCGGAGAGGACCATGCCCGGCGTGCAGAACCCGCACTGGACGGCGCCGCAGTCGACGAAGGAGCGCTGGAGGGGGTCGAGCTCGTCTCCGGTGCCGAGACCCTCGATGGTGACGATCTCCGCCCCTTGGGCCTCCACCGCCAGGGTGAGACAGGAGAGGACCGCCCGGCCGTCCATGAGGACCGTGCAGGCCCCGCACTCCCCGGAGTCGCAGGCCCGCTTCGTCCCGGTGTAGCCGAGGCTCTCCCGCAGGACCTCGAGCAGCGTGCGCTGGGGCTCCACGGCGAGCTGGTGGGCCACGCCGTTGACGTTCAGTTCGATGAGACGCTTCACCTCGGGGCTCCTTTTCCGGCGGTTCTCGGTTGTCGGTTCCCGGTTTTCGGTTCTCGGCCAGGGTCCTGCCCGATCACGGATCACCGAGGACCGGCAAGGGGGCGGAGCATCGGGGCTCCGCCCCCACCCTCTCGTTCCTCTACTCCTTGACGGCGGACTCGGTCAGCTTCCCGTCCTTCACCCAGAGCCAGCCGCTGATGGGGACGAAGCGGCCCGCCTTCGACTCGACCATCATCCCGTTCGCCTGGGCGTGGTGATCCGCGGCGCTGAAGGTGATGGGGGGAACGATTCCGCTGTCCCACTGACCGATCCCCTCCATGGCCTTGATGAGCCCGTCGCGGGTCAGGTCCTTGCCCGCGCGCTTGAGACCCTCCACCGCGAGCATCGCGTAGAAGTAGCCGTAGAGGTTGTGGCGGTTGGGCGTCACCTTGGGGCGGTACTTCGCGAGGATCTCCCGGTACTTCTTCATGGCGGGGAGGTTCGAATTGACCGGATCCGGCCACGGCGTGAAGCCCCAGACTCCTTCGCCCTCGAGGCCGGAGATGGCGATGAAGGTCTCGTCCGTCAGCGGACCGGCCCCGACCATCTTGGCCTTCCAACCGATCTTCGCGCCTTCCTTCAGCACCTGGGCGCCCTGGCCCGGCAAGAGCGCCAGGAGGCAGGCGTCCACCTTCGCGGCCGACATCTTCGCTACCTGGACCGCGGCGTCCGAGGCGCCGCGCTTCATCGACTCCGCCGCCGTGAGCTCCAGACCGAGGACCTTCAGCTCCTTCTTGAGGGTGTCGAGGAAGGGCTGCCCGTAGGCGTCGTCCTGGTAGATGATCCCGATCTTCTTCATGCCCTTCTTCGTGACGAGCCAGTGGGCGATGAGCCGAGTCTGGACGTCGTAGAAGGGGTAGGACGTGAAGATGTATTTCTTGCCGGCCAGGCCCGAATCGCCCTGCCAGGGAAAGAGGAAGGGGACCTTCTTCTCCTCCAGGTAGGGCATGGGCGCCTTCGAAGTGGCGGTGCCCTGGGTGTTCAGGACCGCGAAGATCCCATCCTGCTCCACCAGGCGCTTCATATTGGCCACGGCATCCTGGGGCTTGTACGCGTCGTCGTAGCACTTCCAGTCAATCTTCCGGCCGTTTACGCCGCCCTGCGCGTTCACATGCTCGAAGTAGGCCTCGATCCCGGCGACCTGCTGGGTCCCTTCGAACGCCAGCGGTCCCGTGAGCGACTGGGAGGTGCCGAGCACGATCTTCGCGTCCGTAACGCCGACCTCGGCCCCTGCCGAAGCTGCCGCGCCCAGACCGGCGACCAGAAGGGACGCGACCAGGAGAGCTCTCTTCATTTCGTTGCCTCCATCAGTTCGGGTTCGGGCCTCGCGGGCGCGGGCCCGTTTGAGACCGGTCTGCGCAGCCGGGCCGCCACCTTCGCGACGACGCCGCTCAGCCCGGCGGGCATGAAGATCATGGAGAGCACCACGGCCATGCCGAAGACCAGCGCGCGGGCGTCCTGGAGCGAGGCGAGCGACTGGTTGAGCGCCGTCAGGAAGGCCGCCCCCAGGATCGAGCCCCAGATGCTCCCCATCCCGCCGATG
>JACRCS010000189.1 GCA_016218905.1 Deltaproteobacteria bacterium | reverse complement strand
GATGCGGCTGGGTTCACCCCGGGAGCTTGCCTCGGCCGCCGGAGGCCTCTCGACGGGGAGCATCTTCTACCACTTCATCGACGCCCGGAGTCGCACACCGGACCGCCGCGACGACTTCACGTCCTGGCTCGTGGCCTTCGGCGGGCCGTGCGCCGCTGTGGCGCAGGAGATCGGTCAGGTGGACCCGTATTTCTCGTCCCTCAAGGAGGTCCGGCGGATTGTCTCTGAGATCCTGGGTCGGCACTGCGGCGAGGAGGCGCGCCGATGAGCGATCTCCTCGGGCGGTACGAACAGGTCGTGGGCCCCGACGTGGTGGGGCAGCTTCGGCAACTCGCGGCGTCGATGCGGGGTGCGAAGGTGGTTCACGTGAACTCCACCAGGGAGGGGGGAGGGGTGGCCGAGATCTTGCGAATGCTGGTGCCTCTGCAGGAGGCGCTGGGGCTCGAGGTTCGCTGGGAGGTGATCTCCGGCCCCGAGGAGTTCTACCAGTGCACCAAGGCCTTCCACAACGCCCTCCAAGGAAACCGGGTCGCGGTGGGCGACGACCTCTTGCGCAGCTACGAGGACGTGAACCGCCAGGCGGCCGACGCGCTGGGCGACGTGCTCGCGGAGGCCGACTTCGTCTTCATTCACGACCCGCAGCCCGCGGCCCTCCTCGGCTCGTTCCCCCAGCGACGCGGCAAGTGGGTATGGCGCTGCCACATCGACGCGAGCCGCCCGTACCGCGCGGTGTGGAAGTATCTTCGCCAGGTCGTGGCCCCCTACGATGCCAGCATCTTCTCGCTGCCCGACTTCGCTCAACCGCTGCCTCACCCCCAGTACTTGATCGCCCCCAGCATCGACCCCCTCAACGAGAAGAACGTGGAGCTGCCAGAGGCGGAGATTCGCAGCGTGTTCGACGAGTTCGGGCTCGACCCGGAGGCGCCGCTGCTCCTCCAGGTGTCGCGTTTCGATCGCTTCAAGGACCCCCTCGGGGTGATCGAGGCCTACCGTCTGGTGCGCCGGTTCACGCCGGCCCAGCTCGTGCTGGCCGGCGGCGGGGCAACGGACGATCCGGAGGGGGAGGCGGTGCTGCGCGATGTACGGCAGGCCGCCGCAGATGACCCGGACATCCACGTGCTCGTCCTCCCGTCCGACGCCCACCGCACGATCAACCGGCTGCAGCGCGCTGCCGATGTGGTGCTCCAAAAGTCGATCCGCGAGGGCTTCGGGCTCACCGTGGCGGAGGCCCTCTGGAAGTCGAAGCCGGTCATTGGGGGCGATACCGGCGGCATCCGGCTCCAGGTGGTGAACCATTACACGGGCTTCCTCGTTCAAACGCCCGAGGGCGCCGCGCTTCGCATCCGTTACCTCCTCCACCGCCGCGACCTGTTGCAGGCAATGGGAGCGCGAGCCCAGCGTTTCGTCCGAGAGAATTTTTTGATCACGCGGCATCTGAGGGAGTATTTGACCCTCATGGTCTCGCTCCTCCACGGCGGCGTCGAGCGCATCGAGGTCGGGTCGTGACGGAACCTCGCCCCGCCCAGACGCTTCTCGGCGGATCGTTGGGACCCACGAAACGGGACGAACACTGGGAGTTCCTTGTCTGGGCACCTCTCGCAGGCCGGGCCGAGCTCGAGCTCGAGGACCCTGGCGGGCGGGTGCTGCCCCTCGTGCGCCGGGAGAGGGGCTACTGGGAGGCCACCGTCGCCGGTCTGGAGGCGGGCGCGCGGTACCGCTACCGTCTCGACGGGGGGGAGGGCCTGCCGGACCCGGCCTCCTCCTTCCAGCCCCTCGGTATCCACGGGCCCTCGGTCCTGGTGGACCACGACGCCTTCGGCTGGACGGACGGTTCCTGGAGGGGCCTGTCGCTGGGGCGCCTCATCCTCTACGAGGTCCACGTCGGCACCTTTACCCGGGAGGGAACCTTCGACGCCGTCGTGCCCCGCCTCCGGGAGCTTCGCGACCTGGGGGTCACGTGCCTGGAGCTTATGCCCGTGGCCCAGTTCCCGGGGGAGCGCAACTGGGGCTACGACGGGGTGAACCTCTTCGCCGTGCAGGCCTCTTACGGCGGGCCCGACGGGCTCAAGAGGCTCGTGGACGCCTGTCACGGCGTGGGCCTCGCGGTGGTGCTCGACGTCGTGATGAACCACCTGGGACCCGAGGGAAATTATCTCGGCCGCTACGGACCCTATTTCACCGACCGCTACCGTACCCTCTGGGGCGAGGCCGTGAACTTCGACGGCGTCGACAGCGACGAGGTGCGCCGCTTCTTCCTGCAGAACGCCCTGCACTGGTTCGAGCGCTACCATGTCGACGGCCTGCGGCTCGACGCGGTCCACGCGATCCACGACGAGAGCGCTCGGCCCTTCCTCGGTGAGCTTGCCGAACAGGTCGGGCGCCTCGGCAAGACCTGCGGCAGGCCCCTGCACCTCGTCGCCGAGAGCGACCGAAACGACCCACGCGTGGTGAGGCCTGCCGAGGCCGGAGGTCTGGGTCTCGACGCCCTGTGGCTCGACGACCTCCACCACGCGCTCCACTCCCTGCTCACGGGCGAGAGGGCCGGGTACTATGCCGACTTCGGCCGCCTCGGCCAGCTGGCCAAATGCTATCGGGAGGGATTCGCCTACTCGGGCGAGTACTCCACCTATCACCAGCGCCGGCAAGGGGCCTCCTCTCGGCAGCTGCCGGGAGAACGGTTCGTCGTCTTCGCCCAGAACCACGACCAGGTGGGCAACCGGAGGCTCGGTGAGCGGCTCGCGAACCTCGTGCCCTTCGAGGCACTGAAACTTGCTGCCGGGGCCGTGCTCCTCTCCCCCTTCGTGCCGCTCCTCTTCATGGGTGAGGAGTACGGGGAGGAGGCGCCCTTTCTCTGCTTTGTGGACCATGGGGACCCCGAGCT
>JACRCS010000214.1 GCA_016218905.1 Deltaproteobacteria bacterium | reverse complement strand
GGTTCATGCCGAAGTCGACGAGATTCACGACGACCTGGACGTGCCCCTGCGGCTGCATGTCGCCTCCCATCAGCCCGAAAGCCATGAGCGGCTGGCCGTCCTTTGTCAGGAAGGCGGGGATGATCGTCTGGAACGGGCGCTTGCCCGGCTCGAGGCGGTTCGGATGGTCTCGCTTCAGGGAGAATAGGGCCCCGCGGTTGTGGATCCCTATGCCGAGGGCCGGTACGACGTAGCCCGAGCCGAAGCCGGTGTAGTTGCTCTGGATGAGGGAGACCATGAGTCCCGAAGCGTCCGCCGTGCAGAGGTACGTCGTCTCCTTGCGGTTCAGGACGGCTTCCTCGTCAGGAGGGTCCTCGCGCGACGCGCGCTGCATGTTGATTCGCTTCGCGCGCTCCCTCGCGTACTCCTTCGACAGGAGCCGCTCGAGGGGGAGCTTCGCGAACACGGGGTCTGCGTAGTAGCGCGCCCGGTCGGCGTAGGCGACCTTCTTCGCCTCCACCATCAGGTGCCAGAAATCCGCGTTTTCGCGCCCCATCTTCGCGACGTCGAATCCCTCGAGGAGATTCAGCATCTGAAGGGCGGCGAGTCCTTGCGTGTTCGGCGGAAGCTCCCAGACGTCGTATCCCCGGTAGCTCGTCGACATCGGGGCGTCCCAGGTCGAGCGGTGCCGGACGAAATCCTCCTTCGCGAAGAAGCCGCCGTTCGATTTCGAGAAGGCGACGATCGCGTCGGCGAACTCGCCTTCCCAACCGGCTCGCTTCTTAGTGGCGAGGAGGCGGAGCGTCTTCGCCAGCGCCGGATTGCGGAACCGTTCTCCTTCCCTCGGCGCGCGTCCTCCGGGCAGGAAGACCTCCGCGAAGCCGGGCTTGTCCTTGAACCGCGTGACGGACACCGCCCAGTTTGAGGCGATGACGGGCGAAACCGGGAAACCCTCTTCCGCGTAGCGGATCGCCGGGGCGAGGACCTCGGCCAGGGGGAGCTTTCCGTACCTCGCGTGGAGCTCGAGCCAGCCGTCTCCGGCCCCCGGGACGCTCCAGGCGTACGGGCTATGGAGCGGGATCGTCCCGTCGGGGAGCGGCGGGACCTTGTCGGCGGTCAGGGCGAGCGGAGCGCGCCCCGAGGCGTTGAGCCCCACGACCTTCCTGGCGCCCGGGTCCCAGAGGAGGGCGAAGAGGTCTCCGCCGAGGCCGTTGGCCGTCGGCTCCATCAGGCCGAGACAGGCGTTCGTCGCGATCGCGGCGTCGACGGCGCTCCCTCCCTTCCGGAGCGTTTCCACTCCCGCCTGCGTGCAGAGGGGTTGGGCGCTCGCCACCATCCCGTGCTCGGCCCAAACGGGGGAGCGGGTCGCCTCGCCGCGGCCTTTCGGCGGCCATCCGGCCAGGAGCGGGACGGTGGCGACGAGGGCGAGAAGCGAGACGACGTGCGCTCTCATGGTGGGATCGTACTCGGGTCGAGATCGATACCGGTTCGGGAGGGACGGGTCCGGCGGCCCGGGGCGACCGAGCGGATAATCACCCGCCGGTGAGGAACCTCGAGCCCCGCGAGAAGCGCGTCGTCGCAGCGGCATTCGCCCTGGCCCTCGTGGTCTCGCTCGCCTGGATATCCTGGCTCGCCCACCTCGGGCTACAGCAGGGACGGCTGACGTCACCGCGATTCGTCCTCGCCTTCCTCGTCTTCGGAGTCCACTACGTCGGCGCGATCGTCGTCCTTCTGAAGCGCCCGTTCGATCCCGCCAACAGGGCCCTCTTCCCTTTCCTGACGCTTCTCGGTCTCCTGAACGCCGGTCGAATCATCGGAGCGGTGGCGACCGGGACGGGGTTGGAGGAACGGGTCGCCTTCGTCGGGTCTGCTTCCGTCTACTTCGTGGCCGTCGCCTGGATCGTCACGACGATCGGCGGCTTCTTTCCCGTGGCGCGTCTGTCGAACCCGGCGCGGGCCTATTTCTTCGGGACCCTCATGGCGTTCGTGCCGCTCGGGCTCTACCTGCGCAGGTGGTGGCTCGACGGGGGGGCTTCGCAACCGGCGGGCGCGTGGAGAACGGGAGTCGCCCTCGTCGCCCTCGGGGTCGACCTCTTCATCTTCGTCTACTTCCTGTCCCTCGCGTGGGTAGCGCGCCGGGAGGACGTGAGGCGGCGCGCCCGGGTCGTCCTCGTCTCCGTCATCTTCTACATCGGCCTCTACATCTTCCTTCGCGACATTCCCGCTGTCGCCGGCGCCGCCCCGCTCCTGCCGGTCTGGGCGCTCTCGTCGGTGTCGGTCCTCCTTCCGCTCGCCCTTCTCGTCGCCGCGACGCGATTCCACCTTTTCGAGGTGGACCGTCTCATCAGGCGGAGCGCCTCGTACGCCATCGCCTCCGGTGCCCTGGTCGTCCTCCTGCTGGGCGGCGTCCCCGCCCTCACGGCGCTCGTGGCCCTCGTTTCGCCCGCCCTTCAGGGGACGCTCACGACGGCCCTCGTCGCCGTCCTCCTCTTTCTCGTGTTCGACCCCCTGCGAAAGAGAGCGCAGATCGTCCTCGACCGGAAGTTCCGGCAGGGGTCGTACGACCCGGCGCAGCTCGTGACCGACGTCGTCGGCGACCTGAGGGACGCGGGCGAAGACCTCGCGGGAGACGTCCTGCACCGCCTCGCAGCCGCCCACCGTCCGGACCGGCAGGCGTTCTGGGTCTTCGCGCTCGAGTCGCAGGGAGTGCCGATCCGCCCGTTCACGACGGGCGTCCTGGCCGACGTCCCCGAGCTGGATCGGACGGCAGTCCTTCCGATGTCGGACCCTGTCGAAGCGCGGAACACGTTCCATCCCCTCACTTCCGACGGCGGCGACCCGCCCTACGCCGAGGGGGAGCTTGCGAACACTCTCCGGGCCGCCGGTTTCGCCGCCGCGATGCCCCTCTTTTCGGGAGACGGCGAACCGCTCGGGCTCATCGCCCTCGGGGCGAAGCGGACGGGGGAGGCGTACGTCCCGGAGGAACGGAAGATCCTCGGCACGGTCGCGGGCCACGTCGCCCTCGCCCTCGAGAGGGCCGCGCTGACGAGGCAGGTGGACGAGGACCGTCGCGTGAGGGAGCGAGTCCTCGGGCACCTGCAGGAGGGCGGGGGAGGGGCACTCTACGAGTGCGAGCTCTGCGGCCGGGTGGCGGGGGAGGACGACGTCGTCTGTCCTTCTGACGGGCACGCGGTGAGGAGGACGCCGGCCGTCCCGCGGCTCCTGGCAGGCCGCTACCGCCTCGACCGGAGGTTGGGCGAAGGGGGAATGGGGACCGTCTACGCCGCCCGCGACATCCGCGGAAACCGGGACGCCGCCGTGAAGGTGATCCGGGCCGACCAGCTCACCGATCGGACCTCGCTCGCCCGCTTCCGCCGCGAAGCGCGCCTCACGGCGCGCCTCGGCCACCCGAACGCCGTCGCCGTCTACGACTACGGCGAGCTGCGGCCCGGGGGCGCGTTCCTCGTCATGGAGCTTCTCTCGGGCGGCTCCCTGCGGACCGAGCTGACCCTGCGCAAACCCATTCCGTTCCTCGAGACGGCCTGGGCGCTCGACCGCTCGCTCGACGTCCTCGCCGCCGCGCACGCGGCCGGTCTCGTTCACCGCGACGTCAAGCCGGACAACCTCTTCCTGACCCGCGGGCCCGGCGGGACCACGCGCCTCAAGCTCCTCGATTTCGGTCTCGCGCGCGAGACGAAGGCCGAGGCGAAGCCCGAGAGTGGAGGGGTGATCTCCTCGGTGAGCATCCTCATGGGGACGCCCGGCTACATCCCGCCCGAGGTCGTCGCGGGAGCCGACGCGACGCCCGCCTCGGACCAGTGGGCCATCGCCGCGACCGGTTTCGAGCTCCTGACGGGAGTGAGGCTGAAGTTCGACCGGCCGGAAATGCCGCTCCGGTCGCTCGTGGAGGAGGTCGTTTCGATCGTCGGGACGGTCGCCTCGGGCGTCCCGGTCACCTACGCCCGCTCGCTGGCGAAGGCGATGGCCGTCGACCCGGAAGACCGCTGGGTCTCGGTCGTCGCGCTGCGCCGCGCGCTCGACCGGAGCACGGGGGGACGGATTCCGGGGGACGGCGACGTGAGGTTCGAGGTGCTGGGGGAAGAGCGGCGGTAGGGTGCTCCACGCACCGGCCGCCGCCTTCGTTCCGCCGGCGCGGGGAGGAGGAGTGACCGTGCCGTTCCGCTAGAATCGCCGCGAGAATGCAGCAATCTGAGCACGTCCGGTCCAGACCCGGAGGAGTCGTTCTCGTCACGGGGGGGGCCGGGTACATCGGCTCCATCCTCGTCCCGAGGCTCCTCCCCGAATACCGGGTCGTCGTCCTCGACCTCTGCCTCTTCGGGGACGCCTCCTTGCGCCGTTTCGGATCCGACCCCCGGCTGGAAGTGGTCCGGGGGGACATCCGCGACGAAAGGCTCGTGAGCGAGGTGCTGGAGAGGGAGAGGCCCGACGCGATCATCAGCCTGGCCGCCGTCTCGAACGACCCGTGCTCGGAAATCGATCCGGAGGTGACGCGATCGATAAACCTCGACGGGACGGCGCGCCTCATGCGGCTCGCGAAGGAGCTCGGCGTGCGCCGCTTCGTGAGCGCGTCTTCGGCCAGCGTCTACGGCGTCAAGGAGGAGGAGGAGGTCACCGAGGATCTCCCTCTCGAGCCCCTGACGCTCTACGCACGGTACAAGGCGGAGACCGAGGGAGTCCTCGCGTCCCTCGTCGACGAACGATTCTGCGGCGTCTCGGTCCGGGCGGCGACGGTGTGCGGGTGGTCGCCGAGGCTCCGGCTCGACCTCACGATCAACATCCTGACCTACCACGCGATCACCGAGCGCCGGATACGGGTCTTCGGCGGCGCCCAAATGAGGCCGAGCATCCACGTCGACGACGTCGCGGACTTCTACGCACTCCTCCTCAGGGCCGCCGCGGGATCGATCAACGGGCGGGCGTTCAACGTCTCCGCCGAGAACGCGAGCGTCGCCGGGCTCGCCGAGATGGTGCGCGCCGAGATCGACCCGGGGCTGCCGATCGTCGTCGTGCCGACCGCCGACAACAGGTCCTACCGGCTGACCGCGCGGCTCGCGAAGGACGTGCTCGGGTTCGCGCCTCGGCGGGCGCTCCGGGATGCGGTGCGGGATCTCAGGGCGGCGTTCTCCGACGGTCGCGTTCCCGACCCGGCTGCCGCCGTCTACCGGAACATCGAGGTGATGAAGGAGCCATCGGTCATGGCGGCCCTGCGCGGAAGCGCCGCGTGACGATTCCGTACGTCGACTTGCCGTCGCAGCACCGGGGGCTGCGGACGGGCCTCGTCGCGGCGCTCGAGCGGGTGATCGACCACGGCCAGTTCATCCTCGGTCCCGAGGTCGCCCAGCTCGAGAAGCGGCTCTGCGAGCGCCTGGGCGTACCTCACGTCGTGTCCGTCGCGAACGGGACCGACGCGCTCGTGCTGGCCCTCCGCCTGCGCGGAGTGGGCGCGGGGGACGAGGTGATCACCGTCTCGCACTCTTTCGTCGCGACGGCGGCGGCGATCCGGCTCGTGGGCGCCACGCCGGTCTTCGTGGACATCGACGAGGAGTCGATGCTCATGAACCCGTCCCTTCTCGAAGGGGCGCTTTCGCCCCGGACGCGCGCCGTCCTGCCGGTACACCTGAACGGCTTCGTGTGCGACATGGGTCCGATCGCGCGGTTCTGAGAGCGCCACGGGCTCGCCCTGGTCGAGGACTGCGCTCAGGCGTTCGGCGCGCGCGCGGGGAACCGCCCGGTCGGCAGTACGGGAGTCGGCGCGTTCTCCCTGCACCCGCTGAAGGGGCTCTCGGCGCTCGGCGACGGGGGCTTCCTCTCCGTCGGGTCCGCCGAAGACGCCGAGCGCCTGCGCCGGCTGCGGAATCTCGGCCTGCGTGACCGCGACCACGCCGAAGCCGTTTCCGGGAACTCGCGGCTCGACACGCTGCAGGCCGCGTTCCTCCTCGTCAAGCTCGACCATTTCGACGCCTGGGCCGCCGCGCGCCGGGAGCACGCAGCCGCGTACCGCCGGGCGCTCGCCGGCGTCGTCACGCTCCCCCCCGAGAGGGAGAGCGTCGAGCCTGCGATCAGCGCGTTCGTCGTGCGGCACCCGCGAAGGGACGATCTCCTCCAGGAGCTGAGGAGGAGGGGTGTCGACGCCAGGGTCCACTACCCGCTCGCGATTCACCAGCAGGCCGCTTACGCCGACCTCCCGCTACGGCCCCTTCCCGTGACGGAGCGCGTCGTGGGCCGGATCCTGAGCCTGCCGGTGACCCCGGAGCTGACTGCGGAGGGGCGGCAGCAGGTCATCGAGGTCGTCGTCGACGCGTGCCGGGCGGTGACACCGTGAGCAAGCCGGACGGGAAGGTCCGGTCCCTGGAGGGGATGCTCGAGCTGCGGGAGTCCCTCCGCCGGGAGGGGAAGACCCTCGTCCAGTGCCACGGCTGCTTCGACATCGTCCACCCCGGCCACATCAGGTACCTGCGCTTCGCGAAGGAGCAGGGCGCGCACCTCCTCGAAAGCGTCAGCGCGGACTCCGTCGTGGGGAAGGGGCCGGGCCGGCCGTTCATCCACGAGGACCTGCGCCTCGAGAACCTCGCCGCCCTCGAGATGGTGGACAGCGTCGTCCTCGATCCCAACACCTGGGCCGGGCCGATCCTGGACGCCCTCCGTCCCGACGTCTACGTGAAGGGCAAGGAGTACGAGCGCGGGACCGACCAGCGATTCCTCAAGGAGAAGCAGATCGTCGAGGCCTACGGCGGGCGTGTCCTCTACAGCTCCGGGGACGTCATCTACTCCTCGACGTTCATCCTCAGCCAGTTCCGGGACCGGTTCCACCTCGAGGACGAGAAGATCGGCCTCTACTGCGAGCGCCACGACCTCGACCACGGGGTCGTCGAGACGCTCCTCGGCCGGTTCCAGGACAAGCGGGTCCTGGTCCTCGGCGACGCCGTGGTCGATCACTACGTCCACTGCGACGCGCTCGGCATCGCGGCGGAGACGCCCGTCCTCTCGGTGACGCCGATCCGCGAGGTCCGGTACCCCGGCGCCGGGGCGCTCATCTGCGGGCAGTTCGCCGCGCTCGGCGGCCACGCCACGTTCCTCACGCCGCTCGGCCCGGGAGCGCACGCGGAGGAGTTCGCGGAGATGGCTTCGCACCAGGGCTTCGAGCTCGCGCCGGTTCCGGACGAAGGTCGGGACCTCTTCACGAAGACGCGCTACCTCGTGGACGAGCAGAAGGTGTTCAAGGTCGACCACGGGCGTTCGGCCCCCCTCTCCACCCGGACGACGGACGCCGTGCTGCTCGAGATCGAGAGACGCCTCGCGGACAGCGACGCGCTCGTCTGCACCGACTTCGGCTACGGCCTCTTCAACGCCCGGATCACGGACGGTGTGGCGCAGCTGGCCGCCCGCGCCGGGCGCCCGTACTACGCGGACGTCAGCTCGAGGCGGGTCAGCGTCCTCAAGTTCCGGCGACCCCGGCTCGCGACTCCGACCGAGGAGGAGCTCCGCTTCGCCTTCGCGGACAACGAGAGCGGGATCTCGAATCTCGCGTCCCGCTACTACAGGGAGACCGACGCGGAGAACCTGATCCTCACGCTCGGCAAGCGCGGTACGCTGATCTTCGGCCGCCCCGAGGCCGATGCCGCGCGGCTTCCGACCGACTACCTCCCGTCGCTCGCGAAGGGGCCGGCCATCGACCCGGTAGGGGCAGGCGACGTGTTCCTCGCGGCCGCCGTCCTCTCGGACCTCGCGGGCGCTCCCGTGGCGCAGGCCGCGTACGTCGCGAGCTGCGTGGCCGCAGTGCACGTCGGGACCCTCGGGAACGACCCGGTGGGCGGGGTGGACCTCGTCGAGTTCCTGAAGCACAGGCCGGAGCTCGCTCGTTGACGCGGCGCCGTGGCGCGCTCTTGCTCGGCCTCGCCACGTCTGCCGTCTTTCTCGCCCTCGCCTTCCGGAAGATCCCGGTCCGGCAGGTCCTCTCCGCTGTCGCCGACGTCGACCTCCGGATCCTCTCTCTCGTCCTCGTCACGAAGGTCCTCTTCTTCACGCTCGCGTCCGTGCGGACGTCGATCCTGCTCGGGACGCGGAGGCGCTACACGTTCCGCCAGCTCTTCACGTCCCAGATCATCGGTTTCGTTGCCAACAACGCCCTGCCGGTGCGGACAGGGGAGCTCGTCCGGATCGACGACCTCGCGCGCGAGGGCGGACTGCCGCGGAGCGGGATCCTGCCCGTCGTGGTCGTTGAGCGCCTCTTCGACGCTGCCTCCCTCGGCGTCCTCTTCGTATTCGCGCTGCCGTTCGTCGCAGGCCGCCTTCCTCACGGGACCGCCCTCGGCGTGTCGCTCGCGAGCACGGTCCTCGCCATCGCCGTCCTCTACCTGCTGCGACGGTGGCCTGATCGATTCGTGACCCTGTGCGAGGCCGCGGGCCGACCGCTGGGTGCCCGGGTCGAAGCCTTCGTCTTGGAGAAGGCGCGCAACGTGGCCGAGGGACTGAGAGCCATTCCTTCGGGGGCCGCGGTGCCGGGGGTCGCGGCGCTTTCCGCGGGCATCTGGGCCTGCGCCATGGCCTCGGTGCAGATCTGGCTCTGGGCGTTCGGCATCCGGCTGCCGTGGCAGGCCCCGCTCCTGGTCAGAGTATTCCTCGCGTTCGGCCTGGCGGTGCCTTCGACACCCGGTCATGTCGGGACCTATCACTACTTCGCCGTCGCAGGCCTGAGCGCGGCCGGGCTCGATCCCGTTCGGGGGCTCTCCGTGGCGATCGTCGGCCACGCGGCAGCGATCGTTCCGTTCACGCTCTTGGGGATACCGGTCTTCCTTCGCGAGGTGCTCCGTCGCCGGGGACCCGCTCCCGGCCCGTAGAGGGTCAGCGCCTCGCGAGGAGCAG
>JACRCS010000165.1 GCA_016218905.1 Deltaproteobacteria bacterium | reverse complement strand
AGCTTCTCGCTGAGGTAGGGCCGGCCGGCGAGCACCGCCCGGGCGGCGCGGACGATCGACTCCGGCGCCTCCTGCTTCGTCACGTAGCCGAGGGCGCCGGCGGCGAGCGCCCGCTCCGCGTAGACGGACTCGTCGTACATCGAAACGACCAGGATCGGCAGCTCGGGGTGGCGTTCGCGCGCCTCCCGGATGAGGTCGAGCCCGCTTCCCCCTTTGAGGCCGATGTCGACGACGAGGAGGTCCGGAAGGCTCCGATCGATGGAAGCGAGGGTGCCCGGGACCTCCTCGGCTTCCCCGCACACCTCGAGGTCCTCCTCCTGTGAGATGACCTCCTTCAGCCCGCGCCGAAACACGGGGTGATCCTCCACCAGGAAGACGCGCCGTCTGCTCATCCGGCCTCCTCCGCGGCACCCGGGCCGGGCAATTTCAAGGACACGGACGTGCCCTGTGCGGGGGCGCTCCGGATGACGAGTGTCGCCCCGATCGCGCGCGCCCGGTACCGCATGATCCGCAAGCCCATCCCCTGCGCTTCCGAGCCGGCTTCGATCCCGC
Source organism: Deltaproteobacteria bacterium (assembly GCA_016218905.1). The sequence continues at coordinate 13,241 of JACRCS010000165.1, read as the reverse complement.
GCCCGTCGTCCGCCACCCGAAGGCGAACCTCGCCCGCGCCGCCGTACACGCCTACGGTGACGAGACTCGCCCCGGAGTGCTTGACGGCGTTATGGACCGCCTCCCGGGCGATGTAGAAGAGCTGGGTCGCCGCGGACGGATCAAAGGCGGAGGCGTCTCCTTCGCTCCGGACTTCGCACGGGATTCCGTGGACCGCCCGGGTCTGCGCCGCGAGCTCTGCCAGGGCGAGGGTGAGTCCCGCGTCCACCAGGCGGACCGGGCAGAGTCCGCGAGCGAGGGCGCGACTCTTCTGGATCGCTTCCCCGATGAGCCCGCGGATCTCGCCGACGGACTTCGCCGCGTCGGAACCGTCCCCCAGCTTCTTCTGCAGGACCATGGCGAGGGCGTCGATTCCGATCAGGTGGGGCCCGAGGTCGTCGTGGAGCTCATGCCCGATGTTCCTCCGTTCGCGGTCGCTCGTGTCGATGACCTCGCGCTCGAGGCGCCGCAGCTCCGTCACGTCCTTCATGAATCGGTCGAAGTGCCGCGCGAGCTGCCCGACTTCGTCGCCCGAGAGCCCGCCCCTGCGCGGGGAGACGTCCCCGGGAGCGCTCCTCGCGAGCTCCTGCGCAAGGCGCTGCAGCGGCCCGGCTATCGAGGCCGCGATCCGGAGGCTGAGCGGCACGACGAGGAGGAGGGAGCCGATGGCGGCCAGGACGAAGATCGTGCGGAGCTCTCGCAAGGGGGCGTAGACCTCGTCCAGGTCAATGGAGGACGCGACGATCCACCCGTACTCGGGGAGCCGATTGTAAACCACGAGCCTCTCGCGCGGCGCGCTCCCTTCCCCTCGGGCGGAGTAGACGAGCTTCCCCGTCCTCCTCTGCTGCATCTCGGCGACAGCACCGGGCCCGAGGTGCTCCTCGGCCGTTCCGCCGTGGGGGTGGAGGATGACCCTGCCGTCGGAGTCGAGGATGTAGGCGTGGCCGGTCTTGCCGAATCGGAGGGAAGCGACGCTCGCGCGGAAGTCCTCCACGTTCAGGAGTTGGCTGAACTCGTCCCGGTACGCCGAGGCCACGATGATCCAGTCCCAGGGCTCGAAGTAGCGCATGAACATCGCTTTGGGCCGGGGAGCCCTCTCCGGCGGGTTCGTCCAGTCGTACTCCAGGTAGCCGCTCCTGCGCGCGTTCACCTCCCGGACGAAGGCGAGCTCCGAGAAGTCCCGGCCGAGGACTCCGGAATCGGGATGGACCAACAGCACGCCGCGACTGTCCGCACAACAGACGTAACCGGTTCTCCCGATGGTCTGGGAGAGCATGACCTCGGCCGCCTCGCGCTTTGCCTCGTCTTCGGTCAGCTCTCCCCGACGATGACGTTCCCAGAGCCGCTGGACGAGCTCGGCGTTGCGGTCCGCCACGGCGCGCAGATAGTTCCGGATGGACGCCGAGGCCGACGTCCGCACGAGGTTCAAGATGCCGGAAGTCGAATTCGTGAGCTGGCTCTCGATCCTGAGCTCCACCGCCCTGCGCACGCAGCCGTACGTGACGAGGCAGCCGGCTCCCAGAAGGAGCGTGAAGGCGAGGGAATAGGCGACGAGGAGTTTGTAGCGGATGGCGGCGTTCCGATACCAACCGCGAAGACGTGGGCTCATCGAGTCGACTCCGAGAGAGGACTGCCTCGGAGCCGGATGCTAGCACCCCTCGCACGAGGGGCACAGGGCGAAGCTCGGGCCGGGGGCGGGGACGCGGGCACCACGAAAGAGCTCCTCCGTCCCGGCCTGGGACTGCCTGGAAAGGGCGCTCGAGGCGGCTCTCAGCTCAGCGACCCTACGCCCCGCCCGGAGCCCTCCCGGCCTGAGCTCCACTCCATCTCGACCGACCCATCCGTCTTCCCGCTGGACCCCGTGCTCCGGAAGGACTCTCGCCCGAAAACTCCATTGACCGGGGAGGAGCGGAAGACTATGCTCCTTTCCGAGACACTGTCCCGATATATGGGACATAGTCCGCGTTTACGGAGCAGCCCATGAAGACGCACGCCGTCCGCGCCGCCGTATTGATCGGGCTCGCCGCTGCGGTCTGCGGGGGCTCGCTCAAGCTCGGCTTCGGGATTTTTTCGGATCCGGGGCCCGGCTTCATGCCCCTTCTCGCCGCTGCGCTCCTCGGTTTGCTCTCCGTCGCCGACCTCGCCTTGATCGCCTGCGGCAGGTCGGCGGGAACGAAGTCCGACGGGGAGATCTGGGCCAACATCCACTGGCCGCGGCTGCTCACGACGCTCCTCGCGCTCTTCGCATTTGCCGTTCTTCTGCCCTTCCTCGGTTTTTCGATCTCCACCCTCCTCCTCCTGCTGCTCCTCCTCCGTCAGGTCGAGCCGAGGCCGTGGCCGCAGGTCGTGCTCTACGCCCTCGGGATCACGGGCGCCTCCTACGCGCTCTTCGTGGTCGCCCTCGGGGCGCAGCTGCCCGCCGGCGTGCTCGGGTTCTAGCGGAGAGAGGAGGGCATATGGCATTTCTGGAGCAAATCAGCACCGGGTTCTCCGTCGCCCTGCAGCCGGCGAACCTCCTCTACTGTTTCCTGGGCTCTCTCATCGGGACCCTCGTCGGGGTCCTTCCCGGCCTCGGCCCGGTGGCAGCCATGTCGCTCCTCCTCCCGGCGACCTTCCACGCGACGCCGGAGGCCGCGATCATCATGCTCGCCGGGATCTATTACGGTTCGATGTACGGCGGCTCCACGACGTCGATCCTGGTGAACATTCCTGGGGAGGCCGCGTCGGTCGTGACCTGCATGGACGGCTACCAGATGGCCCTGCGGGGACGCGCGGGCGCGGCGCTCGGCATTTCGGCCTTCGGCTCCTTCATCGCCGGGACGTTCGGGATCATCGGCCTGCAACTCCTCTCGGTGCCCCTCATCGAGGTGGCGCTCCGGTTCGGCCCTCCGGAGTACTTCTCGCTGATGGTCCTCGGGATGGCGGTCCTCACCTTCCTCGCCTCGGCTTCGATGCTCCGGGCGATCTCCATGGCGGCGGTGGGGCTGCTCCTGGGGAGCGTCGGTCAGGACACGATCTCCGGCTTCACCCGCTTCACGTTCGGGATGCCGGAGCTCCTCGACGGCGTCGGTCTCGTGCCCGTGGTCATGGGCCTCTTCGGGATCTCCGAAGTCCTCGTCAACGTGGAGCGGATCGTGACGGGGGAGATCGTGAGCGAGAAGGTGAGGGGGCTGCTGCCCACGCTCAAGGACTGGGGTCAGTCGATCTGGGCCATCCTCCGGGGGAGCGTCCTCGGCTTCTTCCTCGGCGTCCTCCCGGGCGGAGGAGGGGTCATCGCCTCGTTCGCCTCTTACGCCATCGAGAAGAAGCTCTCCCGCAACCCGGAGGAGTTCGGTCGTGGCGCGATCGCCGGAGTCGCGGGACCGGAAGCCGCCAACAACGCGGCGGCCCAGGGGGCCTTCATCCCGCTCCTCTCCCTCGGAATCCCGTCCAATATCGTCATGGCGATGTTGATCGGGGCGCTGATCATCCACGGCGTCACTCCCGGACCGCTCCTCCTCGCCGAGCACCCCAAGCTCTTCTGGGGCGTAGTCGCGAGCATGTACGTGGGAAACGCCATGCTCCTCGTGCTGAACCTCCCGCTCATCGGGCTCTGGGTCAAGCTGCTGAAGGTTCCTTACTCGCTCCTCTTTCCGTCGATCGTGCTCGTCTGCATCCTCGGGGCCTACTCGCTCAACAACAGCATCACCGACGTCTGGTTCATGCTCTTCTTCGGAGTCGTCGGCTGGCTCATGAAGAAGCTCTCGCTCGAGGGCGCTCCGCTCATCCTGGCCTTCGTGCTCGGACCGATGATGGAGACCGCCTTGCGCCAGTCGCTGATCAAGTCGAGCGGCAGCTTCTCCATCTTCGTCTCTCGGCCGATCTCCGCGGGTTTTCTGCTCATGGCCGCCGCCTTGTTCCTCTTTCCGGTCGTCCCGAAGTTCGCGTATCGGCGTCCCGGGACCGTCCTGGCCGGCGACGAAACGTGATCGCGGTTTTCCAGTTATCGGTCATCAACGACTGACAACTCGCAATCTCCCAGAGGAGGACGGTCATGCAGATGAGATCGAAACGTTCCTTCCCGCTTTTCGCAGCCGCGTCCCTGTTGCTCCTCGGGTGCTCCTCCGCTTTCGCCGCGGAGTACCCCACCAAACCCATCAGCTTCATCATCCCGTACCAGGCCGGCGGCTTTACGGACGTGCTGAGCCGCGCCCTCGCCGAGGCCGTCAAGAAGGAGCTCGGGCAGCCCGTCGTCTGCGAGAACAAGGCGGGGGGCGGGGGTACCGTGGGTCTGGCGTACCTCGTGAGCCGACCGGCCGACGGGTACGCGATCGGCTTGATCACGCCGGGCGCCTACATCGCCTCCCACATGGGCAAGAGCCCCTTTCATCCCTTGACCGACCTGACCTTCGTCTCCCGGATCTCCGGCGGGACGACGGCGATCGTCGTCCGGGCCGATTCCCCCTTCAAGACGCTCCAGGACCTCATCCAGCACGTGAAGCAGAACCCCGGCAAGATCACCTACGGCACCTCGGGCTTCGGCACGATCACCCATCTCGCCATGGAAGAGCTCTCCGACCTCGCCGGAAACCTGAATTGGAAGCTCGTCCCCTACAAGTCCGGAGCCGAGGCGGCCACGGCGCTCCTCGGAGGCCACGTGGACGTCGTGTCGGACGCTCCCTCCTGGCAGCCGCTGGTCGACGCGGGGAAGCTCCGGCTCCTCGCGATGTTCACGGAGAAGCGGTCGACGCGGTACCCGAACGTCCCCACGGTCAAGGAGTCCGGCTACGCGATGAGCGTGCCCGGTCCCAACGGGATCGTCGGACCCAAGGGGCTCCCCAAGCCGATCGTCCAGAAGCTCGAGGCCGCGTACAGGAAGGCGATGCAGGACCCGGAGGTGCTCGCCGTCGTCAAGCAGTACGACCTGACGCCCCTCTATCTCGGCGCGGACGACTACGCGCGGGCCGCGCAGCAGGAGTACGACTGGAGCGGCAAGCTGGTGAAGAAGGTGGGGCTCGAGAAGAAATAGGCGCGAGCGCCTCTCGCAGGGACGCTACGGGGAAGACGCATGGGTGAAGAGAAGCTGAGCAGCCTCTCGAAGGGACTCCAGGTCCTCCGGAAGTTCGTCTTCGACAAGGAGGACTGGGGCGTGCGGGAGCTCGCCAGGGAGCTCGGCCTCCCGAAGAGCGCTGCCGAGCGGGTGCTCCAGAACCTCGCAAAGGACGGGTTCCTCGAGGTACGCCCGCAGGACCGGCGCTACGTCATCGGGCCGGAGCTGTGGCGTCTCGGGGTCGCGCTCCGCGGCCGGAAGAACTTCCCCGCCCTCGCGATGTCCATCCTCCGCAGGCACGCGGAGGCGGTGAACGAGACGATGGTCTTCTTCACCTACGGTGGCGGCGGGGTGATCTTCGAGGACGTGGCGGAGTGCGATCACCCGCTGCGCTTCTCCCTCAAGCTGGGCGTCCCCTACTCACTCCATCAGGGGCCGGCGGGCAAGGCGATCCTCGCGGCCCTCCCTGCCGGCGAGCGCGAGCGGGTGTACGAGAGCCTCGCGAACGACCCGGGCGTGGACGTGCGCACGCTCCGGGCGGTGGTGGAGCAGGCACGCGTCGAGGGGTACGCCTCGGCCCGGGGAGAGCGGGTCCAGGGGGTCATCGGGTTCGCAGCGCCCGTCCTGGGGCCGGAGGGAGGGCTGCGGGGCGGCGTCGGCCTTTACCTCCCGGAAGCTCGGTACCGGGCAGAGAACCGGCAGCGGTACGTGGACACGGTGAAGGCGTGCGCCGACGACGTCCGGTCCGTGGCAGCGCCGCTCTGAGTGGGCGTCCCTTCGGCACCGGGGCTTTACGAGACGAGGAGAAGTCGTGAAGAAGAGGGGACTCGTCCTCCACGGCTCGGATAATGTCGTGACGGTCCTGGAGGACGTCCATCAGGGCGACGTGGTCGCGTGCGGCGGGGCGCCGGAGGCCTCGGAGGTCGAGGCGCGGGAGGCGATCCCCTTCGGGTTCAAGATGGCGCTGCGGGAGATCGGGCCGGGGGAGCCGGTCCGGAAGTACGGCTACCCCATCGGGAGGGCCGTCAAGCGGGTCCCCCGGGGAGCTCTCGTGCACGTCCACAACCTCGAGGGGTCCCGCGGCCGCGGTGACCTCCGGGGCGAGCCGTGACCGGACGTCCGATCTTCCACGGGTACGTTCGCCCCGACGGCTCGGTGGGGATCCGGAACCACGTGCTCGTCCTCCCCGGCGGGCTCATTTCCGAGAAGATCTGCGCCTTCGTCCCCGGTGCGAAGACGATCGCGACCGCCCGAAGCGGGGGCGGGCTCACTTCCCGCGACCGGGAGGCGCTGGGGCGGGTGCTCTCCGGCCTGGGCGCCAACGCGAACGTCGCCGCCGTCCTCGTCCACGACGGGAGCCCGGGAGCGGGATACCCGGAGTTGGGGGCCGAGCGGCTCGCCGCCGAGGTGGAGAAGACCGGAAAGCCCATGGCGCTCGTCCGGGTGGGGGCCGAGGGCGGTACCCTGGAGGCGATCGCGAGGGGGATCCGGCTCGTCCGGAAGATGGTCCACGAGGCCTCCAGGCTCCGGCGCGAGCCCGTCGGCCTCCAGCATCTGGCCCTCGCGGTCAAGTGCGGCGCCTCGGATCCGACTTCCGGGATGGCCGGCAATCCCGTGGTCGGGCGCCTCTTCGATCGCGTCGTGGAAGCCGGCGGGACCGTCCTCTTCGGGGAGACGACGGAGCTCATCGGCGCCGAGCCCCTCCTCGCGAAGAGGGCCGTCGACGGCCGGGTCGCCGAGGAGCTCCTCGCTTCCGTACGGGCGCTGGAGGAGCGGATCCTCGCGACCGGCGAGGACATCCGGACCATCAATCCTGTCCCGGAGAACATCGCCGCCGGGATCTCGACGCTGGAGGAGAAGTCCCTGGGCGCCGTCTCCAAGGCGGGAAGTCACCCCATCCAGGGGGTCCTCCGGTACGGAGAGAGGCCGCTCGGGAAGGGCCTCTACTTCATGGACAGTTGGATGGCGCCGAGCTCGATCTTCCCGGGCTTCGCGGCCGCCGGTGCCCAGCTCCTCCTCTTCCAGTACGGAGGAGGAGCGGCGAGCCGCACGATCCTCGACCCTTCGCCGGCGGTGGTCGCGCCGCTCCTCTGGGCGAGCGCCAACCCGCGCACCTTCGAACGGGTCGGGGAGAGCCTCGACTTCTACTCCGGTACGGTGATGGAAGGAACCGAGAGCCTCGACGCAGCGGGAGAAAGGCTCCTGCGGCTCGTCCTGGACGTCGCCTCCGGAACCCTGACGCTGGGGGAGACGGTCTGCCACGGCGAGCCCATCGAGGCCTACGGCGTGGACCCTCTCTTCTGACCGGGCGAGCGCGCCCAGGAGGATCCGATGGCTTTGACGCAGCAGGACTTCGCCGTACTCGAGAAGCTCGACCTGGAGCTCGAACCGGTGGGCGTGAAGTACCTCGTGCGGGCGCCCGAGGCGCTTCCGAGGCTCGAAAGGAAGATGGCGCTCTGCGAGATGCTGAAGAAGGCGCAGGACGGCGACGCCTTCTACGCCGGAGCGGACGACCACACCTGCGAAGCCGGCCCCTACGTCCTCGGTCTGAAGGAGGTCGAGCCCCCCTTCGTGAGCGGCGAGTTCGGGGCCGGCCTGGGCGTGTTCAAGGACGCGCGGGCGGCCGGCCGCCTCTACCACTACGTCCCGAGGATCGGCCCCGGCGTGCTCAACTGCGTGGCCTTTGCGCCCCTGAAGCGCCTCTGCTTCGACCCGGACGTCCTGATCGTCCTCGCCGCGATCCCCCAGGCCGAGATCCTCCTCCGGGCCATGAGCTACGAGAACGGTCAAATGTGGCTCAGCCGGTATTCGGCGGCGATCGGTTGCTCGTGGCTCTTTGCGTACCCGTACCTCGAGGGAGAGATCAACTACTTCACCACCGGCTTCGGGTTCGGGATGAGACGCAGGAAGCTCTTCCCGGAGGGCCGCCAGTTCCTCGCGATTCCGTTCGACCGGCTGCCCTCGCTTCTCCAGACGCTCAGGGAGATGCCGTGGGTGCCGCGCCCCTTTCAGCCCGACGGCCTCGAGTACGTGAAGAACCTGCGGCTCTCCCTCGGGCTCGACAAACCGTAACGCCGGACGGCGTCCCGCAAGGAAGGAAGAACGTGAGGATCACCAGCGTCGACATCTACCAGCTCGGGCAGCCGCGCGACCGCAGGACCAAACCCTTCAACCCCGTCGTCGTCCGCCTGAACACGGACGAGGGAATCAGTGGCTTCGGCGAGGTCGGGCTCGCGTATGGCGCCGGAAGCTCCGCGGGGTTCGGAATGTTGAAGGACCTCGCCCACTCGGTGCTCGACGCCGATCCCTGGAACGTCGAGGCCCTCTGGGAGAAGCTCTTCCGGAAGACCTTCTGGGGGATGGGCGGCGGGCCCGTCGTGTACGGCGGGATGAGCGGCATCGACATGGCGTGCTGGGACCTCAAGGGGAAGGCGGCCGGGCTTCCCGTCTACCGGCTCCTGGGCGGTCAGACGCGGGACCGGGTCCGGACCTACGCGAGCCAGATCCAGTTCGACTGGGGGCCGGAGCACAAATACTACACCGAGCCCGAGCAGTACGCGGACGCCGCCCGGAAGGCCGTCGCGGAAGGGTACGACTGCGTCAAGGTGGACCCGGTCGGCATGACCCCGGAGGGGGTCTGGGGCGGGGCGAACCTGGAGGGGATCCTCACCGCGCGCCAGCTCCGGCTCTTCCGCAGGCGGGTGGAAGCCATCCGGGAGGCGGTCGGCCCCGACGTGGACATCATCCTGGAGGCGCACTCCTACCTCGGGCCGACCTCGGCCGTGCAGTTCGCCGAGGCCGTCGAAGACCTCCACTGCATGTTCTACGAGGAGCCGATTCACCCGCTCAACGTCGAGGCGATGGCCCAGGTCGCGGCCAGGGTCAAGATCCCGGTCGCCGGCGGCGAGCGCATCTACACGCGCTGGGGCTATCGGCCCTTCTTCGAGAAGCAGGCGCTCGCCGTCATCCAGCCGGACCTGGGGCTCGTCGGCGGGTTCACGGAGGGGAAGAAGATCTGCGACATGGCCAACGCCTACCACGTGAGCGTGCAGTGCCACGTGGCAGGGGGACCAATCGCCACGGCTGCCGCGCTGCAGCTCGAGGCGGTCATCCCGAACTTCCTCATCCACGAGCTCCACGCGGTCGCGCTCCAGGACGAGGTCCGGGCGACCTGCGTCCACGATCACATGCCCCGGGACGGGTACTTCCACGTTCCGGATCTGCCCGGCATCGGGCAGGAGCTGAGCGAGCGGGCCATGGCGACGAGCGTCCACGTTCGGGTGGAGTAGCAGAGCCCCCTTCCGAGGAAGGGGGCTCTCCGGCTCCGGGAAGCGCCTCCCGATCGATTGGGGCGCCTTACATGCCCGATGGTCGGGCCGACGGTTCACTCACCGGCGGCCGGTACTCGCGCGGCACAGCATCGTAGGTTTGCTAGAAGACCCTCCGGAACGCGTCGCCGATGTTTTCCCCTGCCCTCTCCAGGAAGTTCTCATCGTCGTCATCGTCGTCGGCCTCGGCAGCCATGGCGGCCTCGTCCTCGGCCTTTCCTTCGCCCTCATTGTCGACGTCCACGTCTTCATCCATCATGGCGGCGTCGTCCTCGGCGTTTCCTTCGCCCTCATTGTCGACGTCCGCGTCTTCATCCATCATAGCGGCGTCGTCCTCGGCGTTCCCCTCGCCCGAGTTGTCCACCTCCACCTCGGCCTCGTCGAAATCCATCTCCTCTTCGCCCGCGACGCTCCATCCCGGAAGGGCGATCAGTCCGGCCACAGCCGCCGCTAGAGAGAGTTTCCGCACCATGTTCATGGCGTACCTCGTCGACCCTCGGCTCGTGCCCCGCCCAGGAGTGGCACTGGCTTGGGCGCCGGGGCCGTTCGCAAACAATCGGGTTTTTGGCGGGAGATATCCCACTATCGACTCAGAATGGCCACGAATGACCGGAGGGACCACTCCACCTTCGGGTAGATCTCGACCGGTAAGGATAAGGAGAAGGCGCCCTGAGGTAGAGATGCCCATTGACACAGGCCGGCCGGCTCGCTCAGGACGAGCGCGACGGCTAAGCCTCCGGCGCCTTCTCACACCCCCTTGAATGCCGCCCTGCGCTTCTCGAGGAAGGCGCTCAGCCCCTCCTTCCGGTCCTCCGATTGCCAGAAGAAGCCGAGGGTATCGAGCTCCATCGCCAGGAGTGCCTGCTGACTCATCTCATAGCTGGCGCCGATCCCTCGCTTGAGGAGTTGGAGCGCTAAAGGACTCGACTCGGCCAGAACTCTCGCCTTCCCGAGAGCCACCTCCCGAACCTGGTCCTCTGGAGCGCACTCGTTCACGAGGCCGAGCTTCTCCGCTTCTTTGCCGTCAAAGAGGTCGCCCCAGAAGAGGAGTTCCTTCATCTTCCCCAGGGGGAGGAAGCGCTGGAGGATCTTCGCACCCGCGAGAAAGATCGGGATGCCCACTTTCACTTCGGGGAGCCCGAGAAGGGCGTCCGCCGCCGCGACGCGGTAATCGCAGACGAGTGCGAGCAGGAGTCCTCCGCCGATCGCCGGCCCGCGAATCTCGGCGACGACGGGCTTGCGGAAGCTCTCGATGTACCGGAATACGCGTTGGACGTTTACGGTGGCCCTGATCATCCCGTGGGAGTCTCCCCCGCGCAGCCACTCGATGTCCATTCCCGAGCAGAACGCGCCGCCCTTCCCTGCCAGGAGCACGACGCGAACGCCGTCATCCGCATCCACTTCGATGAAAGCGCGCTCGAGGTCCTCGAGCGAGTCCGCGGTAAGGGCGTTCTTTTTCGGCGCGGCGAGTTCGATGATCCCGACGGCCCCATCCTTCTTCCAAGAGACGACCGATTGTCGCATCGCTGCAATCCTCCCGAAGGTTGCCGCCACGGAGAAGGGTGAACCGGAGAGGAGGGCCCCTCCGATCCACCGCAACGGCCACGTGCCTACCGAAGCCTCAGTTTGGGTGAGCCCCAATCCGTTATGGCTTCGAAGATCCCCTTCTGGGGGTTGGCCTTGAGCATCCGCATGGCCGTCAACGGACACCGCTCGTTCGGTCCGTACGAGATTCTCCCAGTGATCCCGCCGTTTTCGAAGTTCGTCAGCGCTTCCAGTTCCTTCCGGAACTTCTCGCGGGTGAGGTCTTTTCCGCATCTCCTCATCGCCTCGACCATGAGGATGGCGTTCACGCGGGAGAGTTGGTAGTACCGAGTGGGGACGCCCTCCGCGTTTCCCTTCTTCCAGGCCTGCATCATGCTGGCGATACCGGGAAACTGACTCTCGTGAGGCAGCGACGTGTACTCCGTGACGTAGAAGTTCGCTGCGGCGTCGCCCGACGCGCTGATCACCGACTCGAACCTCGTGTTGGAGACGGCAAAGATCGGAATGTCCAAGCCTGCTTTCTTTGCTTCCTTCAGGAGCATGATCGTATGGCTCGGAATCGTGGCGGCGAGCAGGAAATCAGGCTTCGCCTTCTTGATGTTGTACACCTGCGAGCTGATGTCGATCGCGGTACGCGAGTACTTCTCCCTCACTACCACTTCCAGGCCGTACTTTTCGACCGCCTTCTGCAGGCCCAGCTCACTCTCCTGGCCGAACTCGTCGTCCTGGTAGAAGAAGGCGAGCTTGGGCTTCTGAACCTTCGAGGTATTCAGAATGTATTCGACGTTGAAGATCGTGTTTTCCGAGTAAAAGGGGCCGAAGCTGAAGATGTTCTTGGGCGGTTTCGGGTAGAAGATGGCCGAGGCGGCGATCGTGCACATGGAAGGTAGTTGCTCTTTTTCGATCGTGGCGCTGAGGGCCGCCGTGATCGGTGTGCCGGACGTTGAACTCAGCGCGAAGATCTTGTCCCTGACGAGAAGCTTCTTCAGCGCCGCCATGGCGGTGGAGGGGTCGTACTTGTCATCCTCGGAGATGAAGACGATCTTGCGGCCGTGGATGCCTCCCTGTTCGTTTACCTGGTCGAAGTAGTCTTTGGCACCCGCGGCAATCGAGGTCCCCACCATCGCGATCGGCCCGGTCAGGGGTCCGAGCGAGCCGATCACGATCTTGTCCTCCGTGACCCCGACCTCTGCCTGCACGGAGAGAGCTCCAAAGAGAGAAGCCAGAACCACTTCCGATATCAGTAACTGCCTTCCGATCCGCCGGATCCCCATGACGCCTCCTTTCTGTTGGCCCCCCTAATCGCTAATGGGTGTAAGGCCACATTCTCCAGTACGTTTTGATGTTTTGCCAAATGCCGTTCAGGCCCTTCGGCTCGAACATCACGAAGAGCATTATGATGAGCCCGAACAGAGTGAGATTCAGGTCAGCGAATCGTTCGACGATGACCGGGAAGGATTCCCTCAGGAGGTCCGGCAGGATCTTCAGCAACTCCGGGACAAGGGTCATGAACAGCGCGCCGAAGATCGTCCCGAGAACGGATCCCAGCCCGCCTACTATGATCATTGCCAGATATTGTATCGATACGAAGAGGCCGAAGTTGCTCGGACTGATGTATTGGAGGTAGTGGGCCGAGAGGGCTCCGGCGACGCCGGCATAGAAGGAGCTGACGCAGAACGCCGAGAGTTTGTAGCGGAACAGGCTGATCCCGATCGCCTCAGCCGCGAGGTCGCGGTCTCGGACTGCCGCCCAGCTTCGCCCCGCCCTCGTCCGGATCAGGTTGCGCGTGAAGATCACCGCGGCGGCGGTCAGGGGCAACGCGAGAAAGAAGAAGCGCCTGTCCGTATCGAAGCTGAACCCGAAGATCGACGCCGGGGGCACCGCAAGGCCGTTCGCGCCCCGCGTCAGCGACACCCAGGAACTCGAGAGGTGCTCGACGATGAATCCGAACGCGAAGGTCGTGATCGCGAGATAGAGCCCGCGCAGCCGCAACGAGGGCAAACCGACGAGTAGCCCCGCCAGGGTGCTGATGATTCCGGCGAAAAGCAGGGACGGCAGGAAGGGCACGCCCCTCCCGCAGAGAATCGCGCTCGCGTACGCGCCGAATTACACCTGGGCCGTCGCCGCTTTAATTGTAGCTGGGGTGGGCGGCAGTTTTTATCACCCGGCGGCCACGGCGATGGTGGCGCGCTTGTTTCCCACCAACACGGGCAAAGCACTCGGGTTGACGGGCATTGGCGCGAGCGTGGGATTTTTTGCCGGGCCGCTGTTTGCCGGCTGGCGCGCGGCATCCCTCGAACCATCGCTCGGCGCCGAAGCGT
>JACRCS010000170.1 GCA_016218905.1 Deltaproteobacteria bacterium | reverse complement strand
TGCGCCCCGGTTGGCCTCTACCTCCGCCTCCAGAAGCTCGAAGGGGGCCAGCGCTATCGCCTCATCGGGCGGCAGAAGAGCGTCCTCCTCTTCGACGGTCGCGGGCGCCTCCTCGAGATCCGGGGAAGTGACGCCCTGCTGGAGCTCTCGCCGGAGACCGGGCGGATGCACCAGCTCCGCGTCCACCTCGCGGCGATCGGCCACCCGCTGCTGGGCGATCCGCTCTACGACCCGGAGGCCGGCCCCGGGTCCGACCGGACCGGACCCGCGCCCTTTCTCCGCGCCCTGAGGATCGTCTGGGAGGACCCGCCCGGCGCTCCCGGCGGCAGCTGGAGGTTCGAGGCGCCGGCGTCTGAGATGATCCCGGCGTGACCGAGCTCCTTCCCCCCGAGACCCTCGAGGCCTTTCGTTCCCTCTGTGACGGCGCCCCTCTCGCCGTCTTCGACCTCGAGACGACCGGCCCTGACCGGCTCACCGACCGGATCGTGGAGGTGGCCGTGGTGAGGGTCTCCCCCGACGGTAGCGTCGCGGTCTTCGAGACGCGCGTGAACCCCGGCATGAAGATACCGCGGGAGGCCACCGCCGTCCACGGGATCACCGACGTCGATGTGGCGGACGCACCCGCTTTCGCCGCCGTCGCGCCGGGACTCGCGGCCTTCCTCGAGGGGTGCGACGTCACCGGCTACAACCTCCGCGGCTTCGACCTGCCGCTCCTCACCCGGGAGTTCGACCGGGTGAAGGTCCCCTTCTCCTTCGAGGGGCGGCGCGTCGTCGACGCGCACGTCATCAACTTCCGCAAGGAGCCGCGCGACCTCTCGGCCGCCGTCCGGACGTTCGTCGGACGCGAGCACACGGGAGCGCACTCCGCCCTCGCCGACGCGATCGCCTCGGCCGAGGTCCTCGCCGGGCAGCTGAAGCGCTACGACGATCTGCCGCGGGGGATCGACGAGCTCGCCGCCTTCACCGCCCCCGTCGAGGGGCGCTGGGTCGACACCGACAAGCGATTCGTCTGGCGGGACGGCGTTGCGGTGTTCAATTTCGGGGGCAAACGGGGGCAGCCGCTCGCCGACGTCGCGACGAAGAACCCCGAGTACCTCGAGTGGATGCTGGACGCCGACTTCCCCGAGGAAGCGAAGCGGATCGTCCGAGAAGCCCGCGAAGGGCGCTTCCCGGCCCGGAAGTGATGGTGCCGGCTCCCTCGAACGGGCGCGGCCTCTTCCGGCGCCGCCACCACCTCGTCAGGCTTGCGCTCCTGACGCTCGGTTGGACGATGCTCGTCTTCGGTCTCGTCGGCGGACTCATCCCGGTCTTCCAGGGCTGGCCCTTCGGCGTCGCCGGTGCCGTCATCCTCTACGTCGAGAGCCGGTGGTTCCAACGGACGGTCCGGCGCTGGCGACAACGCCACCCGCGCCTCGAGCGTGTCTGGCTGAAGCTGCGATCCTGGCGGCACGGCAGGAAGAAGCCGCGGCCCAACGGCACGCGCCCCGACCCGCCGGCGGACGCGCCCGGCTGAGGACGGAGTCGATCTCCACACTCCCGCTGCCCAACAATACACGACTGTAGACACGGCCCCAGAGGGGACCCGGCCCCAGAGGGGACCCGGCCCCGGAGGGGACCCGGCGGGCCGGACCGACGCGCGATCAGTTGAGGACGAGGGTGAACGTTCGTGCCAGGAATACGGCCATCTCTGCACGGCTGACTGGCGCCTCCGGGCAGTAGACGCCGACGCCGCAGCCGTTCGTGATTCCTTCTGCCGCCAGCGCTTCGATGTAGGCCGCCGCCCAGTGGTCGATGGGGACGTCGGAGAAGACCGTGCCGGTCGGCGCCGCCGGGACCCACGCAGGGCCATGTTTCGTCCGGAGCAGGAAGACGGCCATTTCCGCCCGGCTGACCGTATTCTCCGGGCAGTAGACGTCTACGCCGCACCCCTTCGTGATCCCCTCCGCGAAGAGCACCTCGATGAAATCCCCCGCCCAATGGTCGATCGGGACGTCCGTGAAGATGGTCCCTGTCGACGGCGGGGGGACGTACCCCGCGCCGTGCTCCGCCCTCAGTAGGAAGACGGCCATCTCGGCGCGTGACACCTGTGTCGCTGGGCAGTACACCGCGACGCCGCAACCGAGGGTGACGCTCCCGTGGAATATCGTCTCGACGTACCGGTAGGCCCAGTGGCTGGGCGGAACGTCGTCGAAGCTCCGTCCGACGTGGACAGTCCAGGTCTTCGCGCTTCCCGTGGAGAGCGTCTCGGCGAAGGTGAGGTCCCAGTGCGCCGCCGGTCGGGTCGCGGGATCGCTCACGCCGACGCCGTACGGGTCGGCACCGGCCGTCCCGTCGGCGCCAGCGGCGATCGTCCCGTACTCGGCCGCCGCGTCGAGGAGCGAATAGGTCGCTCCGGCCGGCCCCGTCAGGGCGCTCGCCGTCCCGGTCGCCGCGATGTCCGCCGCGGACACGTTGTGCCAGGTGGGCGACACGCGCACCTCTTCGCCCGGCTCGAGGACGCCATTCGCGTTCGACGTGCCGGCCCCGAACGACTCCGCGTCGACCGCTAGGGCTTTCGGCTCGAGCCCGACGATGCCGGGCGTGCACGGGCCTGGGGTCTCGACCTGCGTGACCGCGACGTCGTCGATCCACCACGACTCGCCCGTGGCGGCGCCATCGGTCGAGACACGGAAACGGATCTGGACCGTCATCCCCGCGTAGCTGCCGAGGCTCGCCGCGAACTGGGTCCAGGTCGTGTTGATTCCCGTGAAGTACTTCTTGCCGGCCGGGAGGCTGCAGGCGTCTCCCGTTCTCGAGGACAGCTGGGGATAGAGGAGCTCGAGCCGCGTCCACGTCGTCCCGCCGTCGGTGCTGATCTCGACCTGGCCCTTGTCCCCGAGATCGATGTCGAGGAACCACTTGGACCAGAAGGAGAGCTGGGAGCCGATGCCGAGGACGAGGGGCGGCGACGTGAGCGCGCCACACGAGCTGTTTGCGACGACGGTCTGGTACGTCTTCGGGCCCGCGTGTCCGCCGGTGGCTGCCGCGGCCCACTGGGTCCCGGTGGCGAGCGCGGCGCTGCCGGTGTCTCCGGCATCGTCGCTGAAGGTCGCCGTGGAGATGGGCCCTGTCGGCGTGGCCGAGGCAACGACGGTATTCGGGTCTTCGGAGCCGTTGCTCGCGTCGACCGCGCGAACGACGTAGTACACCGGCGTCGACGGCGAAAGGGCCGACCAGTCGCTGTAGGCGAGGCCGGTGAGTCCGGTCGCAGTCCGGTTGGAGGGTCCAGGGACGAACGACGGGTCCGTTCCCCGATAGACGTTGTAGGTGACGGGGCCCGCGCAGAAAGGCGAGGCCGCGTTCCAAGCGACGTTCACGGTGCAGGTCGAAACCGCCCCGTTTTCGGCGCTCACGACACCGGCGAACTCCGGGTACTCGAGACAGCTTCCGGTCGTCGAGGCCGTCGCGCAGGTGCTCTCGGCCGAGACGCACTCGCCCGACCTCGCCCGGACGCGGTAGGCGTACGTCACGCCGCCGGAGACGTTCGTGTCGATCCAGGAGGTCGAGGCCGTCGTGGCGACGAGCTGGTAGCTCGCGGCGCAGCCGCCCCGGGCGCGCCGGACCTCGTACACGACGCCGGCGCCGCTCGTCGCCCAGCTCACCGTGATCTCGTTGGGGTTCGTCCCCGCCGCCACGACGCTCCCGGGCACGGGAATCGGCGGACACGTCTGACCGTTGTCGATGACGAGCGCGAAGTCCTGGTCGGTCGTGTCGGCGTTTCCAGGGACCCCGTCTCCCGGGATGTTCGCCGCGATCACGTTCACGGTGAAGGCCCCGCTGAGCCCCGCGGGGAGGAACACGCTCTCGACGTTGTTCCTGAAGTCGAACGAACCCCCGGTGACGGAGGTCTCGCCGCTGAAGACGTTGCCCTGGTAGACGTTGCCGCCGACCGTGACCTCGAGGTCGAGGTTGTTGACGTACGAGTTACCCGTCGTGCTTCCCGGAGCATCGGTCCAGACGAGGGTGACCCGGAAGGGCTCGGCCGAGTCGGTGACGCTGCCCGTTACGGCGTGCGTCTCCCCGGTGGCGCCGAAGACGGTCGGCTGGTCCTCCAAGACCATGCCGGAGGCGTCGAAGAGCTTTCCGAGATCGACGTCTCCGAACCCCTGGCTGCTCGAGGGGAGGTTCCCTCCCCCGCCGCTGCCGTTGATGAAGCGGGCGGAGCTGATGATGAGGGCCTTCGTCATCGCGGGACTCGGCGTCTGGCCCGCTTTCAGGACCCGGTTGTAGTAGTTGAAGACGAGCGACGCGGCTCCAGCTGCAGCCGGAGTGGAGTGGCTCGTGCCTGAAGACCACGTGTAGAGAGTCTGTCCGACCGGGTAGTACTTGTTGCCCGAAGCCCCGCAGACGCCCGTGCCGTTGAAACCGGGATCCTGCGAAGCCGGTCCCTGGACG
>JACRCS010000169.1 GCA_016218905.1 Deltaproteobacteria bacterium | reverse complement strand
CTACGTGGCGCCCTTCCTCCAGTTGGCGCTCTACGGCGTCACCTCCACGCTTGTGTCCCTCCTCAACGCCGCGCTGCTCGGCGGGAGCTTCCTCGCCCAGGGGACGCCTGGTCTGCTCCTCCTGGGCTGCGGCGTCACGTTCTGGGGCGCCGCCGGCTTCGTCGCGGTCGCCGTCACCGCCCTCGGGGTGAATCCGACGGCAGTCGACATCAACGCCCAGATCACGATCCACAACACCTGCGTCTGGCTCTCGGCCGTCTGCCACCTGGCGGGCGCCGCGACGTCCCTGCGGTCGAAGGTTACGTTCCGCTCGCCGAAGCCGTGGCTCGTCGGCAGCTCTGCTGTGGTCGTAGGCGTGGTCGTGATCATCGTCCTCGCCGCCACGGCGGCCCGGATGCCCGTCTTCTTCGTCGCGGGTCAGGGGGGAACGCTCATCCGGCAGCTCGTCCTCGGCTCGGCCGTCGCGATGTTCGTCCTCACGAGCCTCCTGCTCCGGGCGACCAGGCAGGCGAGGCTGACTCCCTTCCTGCACTGGTACACTCTCGCGCTGCTCCTCCTGGCCGTGGGGCTCCTCGGCGTGATGCTCCCACGCGTCCACGCGAACCTGCTGGGGTGGACCGGCCGGACGGCCCAGTTCGCCGGGGGACTCTACCTGCTCGTCGCCTCCCTCCGAGCCTTGCGTGAGTCGGGCGGACGCGTGGATCTCGGTGCTCCGCAGAACGAGGCGCGGCATCCCTACGGCGTGGCCCTCGTCCTCGTCCTCGCGGCCCTCGTCGTGCGGCTCTCCCTCATCACCCTGGGCAGCAAGGCCCTCTTCGGGACGTTCTACCCGGCCGTGACCTTCGCCGCCCTCTACGGCGGGATGGGCCCGGGCCTCTTCGCGACCGCCCTCGCGGCCGCCCTGGCGGTCTGGTCTCACTCGTTGCCGATCGGAGGACCGGCCCCGGTCGATCTCGCGCTCTTCCTCGCCGGCTCAGCCGTCGTTAGCTGGGTCGCAGCGGCCGTACGCGGCGCCCAGGCTCGCGCGGCGGCGGCCGAGCGCGAGGCGAGGATTGCGGAGGAGCGTTCCAAGGCGAAGGAAGCGCTGCGCGAGAGTGACGAACGGTTCCGGCTCGCCGTCAAGAACCCCGCGTTCGTTCTGGCCCAGACTGACCGGGAGCTCCGGTATCGCTGGATCTTCAACGCGCACCCGGACGTCGACGCGACGTCGGCGGTCGGCAAGCGCAACGACGAGTTGGAGGATTCGAACGGCAGCCGGCAGCTCATGGCCTTGAAGCGACGCGTGATCGAGACGGGCGTGGGGGCACGTGAGGAGATCTCCTTCGCGCGCACCGACGGCGTGCGCACCTACGAGTTCATGGTCGATCCCCTCAGCGATCCGGCTGGGAGCGTGGTTGGGGTGACGAGCGCTGCCCTGGACATCACCGCGCGCAGGCGGGCCGCCGAGGCCCTCCGGGAGAGCGAGCAGAAGCTGCGGGTCTCCCTCCGGGCGGCGCAGATGGGGACCTGGGTCTACACCTTCGCCGACAACTTCTGCGAGTACGGCCCGACGGCGCAACAGCTCTACGGACTCAGTGAGCCGGGCTTCCTCCACGACGAGGAGGGGGTCCGAAGGGTCTTCCACCCAGACGACGTCGCCAGGATGTGGAAGGCGGTGCAAGCCGCGAAGGACCCGGACGGGCAGGGCCGCTACGAGGTCGAGTACCGCACGCGCACGCCCGAGGGAGGGTGGCGCTGGCTCCGGGCGTGGGGGCAGGTGGAGTTCGGCGAGGACCGGCAGCCCCTGCGCATCGTCGGCGTCAGCCGGGACGTCACCGCCGACAAGGAGGCCGAGCAGAAGCTCCGGGACAGCGAGGAGAGGCTGCGCCTCGCCCTGGCGGGGGCCCGGAGCGGCGCCTGGGAGGTGGACCTCCGGACCGGAGCGGCGTTCTGGTCGGCCGAGACCTATGGGCTCCTCGGCGTAGCCGCAGGCACCCCCGCCTCCGTGGACCTCTTCCTGTCCCTCGTCCACCCCGCCGACCGGGAGAGCGCGCGTTCCGGCTTCGAGGCCGTCGCGTCCCGACCGGGGCCGTTCCGCCGCGAGTTCCGGATCGTGCGGCCCTCGGACGGCAAGGTGGTCTGGATTTCGTCGGCCGGCCGGGTGGAGGCTGACGAAGGGGGCCGCCCGACGCTCGCGCGCGGCATCGAGCAGGACGTGACGAGCCGCAAGGAGGCCGAGGCCGCCCTGCGGGAGACGGAGGCGTCGCTCCGCATGGCCGTCGAGGCCGGGTGCTTGGGCCACTGGATCAGCGACCTGAAGGCCGGTTCCTTCTGGTGCTCTCCGCGCCTTCGGGAGATCTTCGGCCTGCCGGTCGGCGGAGAGGTCTCGAGGGAGCTCTTCTACGAACGCCTCTTCCACCCCGAAGACAGCATGCGGATCCGCGAACTGGTCGAGACGTCCATCCGGGCTCGGAAGGAGTGGGACGCCGAGTACCAGGCCGTGCGGGCCAATGACGGCGAGGTGCGGTGGATCTACGCCCAGGCCCGGCCCGAGTACGACGACTTCGGGGAGCCGGTTCGGATCCTGGGCGTGCTCATGGACATCACGGACCGCAAACGCACCGAGGAGGCGCTGCGGGACGCGAAGGAAGCCGCCGACGCGGGCAACCGCGCCAAGAGCGAGTTCCTCGCGCGAATGTCCCACGAGATCCGCACACCCATGAACGGCATCATGGGCATGACGGAGCTCGTGCTCATGGAGGAGGGCCTCCCCCCGAGAGCGCGGGACTTCCTGGGCCTGGCCAAGGAGTCCGCGAAGGGGCTCCTCGAGATCATCAACGACATCCTCGACCAGGATCGAGGCCGGTCGGGTCGAACTCGACACCAAGACCTTCGAGCTCGCTCCCTCTCTCCGGGATCTCCTCGCGCCCCTGCGCATCGCGGCCGAGCGGAAGGGCCTGCGGCTGAAGTATCACTTCGCCTCGGGGCTGCCCGCCGTGCTGGTGGGCGACGAGGGGCGTATTCGCCAAGTGCTGACGAACCTCGTGGGCAATGCGGTCAAGTTCAGCGAGCAGGGCGAGGTCGAGGTCCTCGTCCGCCCCTCGGACGAGACCGCGCCGCCGGGCCGAACCCGGCTCCTCTTCTCGGTCCGGGACCAAGGCATCGGGATCCCGACGGAGAACCTCTGTTCCGTCTTCGACGCCTTCTCGGGAGCAACCCGCTCGACGCACGCGAAGTACGGCGGCACGGGGCTCGGCCTCTCCATCGCGAAGCAGCTCGTGGAGCTCATGGGCGGCCGGATCTCGGCGGAGAGCCCCGCTCCTGCGCCATCCGGGCGCTCGCGGGATTTCCCTACTCTCGGGGGTTCATCGCTCACGCCCCTCCTGGGCTCCGCGATGCGCGATCGTCCTGTTGGCGACGAGCCCGGGCGCGGGAGCCTCTTCCAGTTCACGGCGGAGTTCGGCTTGCCCCTGAGGGACCAGGCCCACGAGGAGTCGGCTTCGGTTCCGCCGCCCGCGCGAGGGGAACGCCTGCGCATCCTCGTGGCCGAGGACAATCCTCTCAACCAGGTCTTCGCGAAGGAACTCCTGACCCGCCGCGGACACGAGGTGGTGCTCGCCTCGGACGGCGAGGAGGCGCTGCGCGCCCTCTCCAGTGAGACCTTCGACTTGGTGCTCATGGACGTGCAGATGCCCCGGCTGGACGGCGACGAAGCCACGAGGCGGATCCGGGCGGGCGTGAAAGGCTGCCGCCGGGACATCCCAATCATCGCGCTCACCGCCCACGCGATCGAGGGCGACCGGGAACGCTTCCTGGCGGCGGGGATGAATGGCTACCTCTCGAAGCCTTTCACGCCGGAGGACCTGGACCGGATGCTCTCGAACATCTCCCGTGCTCCCTCGGGTGACGAAGCCTGAGCCGCTGACAAGGACAGCCAGTAGAGCCCCGTGCGCGGCTTCGGAGCGCTGTATGCCCCGAAAAGATGGCGCGAGCCGAGAGCATGTGTGCTCGAACCCTCCAGTGATCGCGGCGCGGTCTACAGCGCGGCAAGCCGGCGGGACTTCACGCTGGAAAACAACGTGCGAACGCCTTGAGGAGTGAGGGGCGCCCATGGATGCGAATGCGCCGCCTCAGCAAGGCCGGAAAGAGCCTCGTCTCACCGGCCAGGAAGGAGACCCAGGTTGGTCCATCGGTGACGACCTTCAGATCCGGACTCCCTTTCAATTCAGACGCGACGGCAAGCGTCTGATGCCGGATCACGACGGTGGCCTGACAGGGATCGGCTCCCGTGAAGTCGAAGTGATAGGTCGCATCCAGTCCCCTCGCCCGGCCGGGTTGGAAGACCAGAGGAAGCGCCTGGACGAAGCCCCGGGCACTGGCGGGCCGCGTTCCACCTCTTACCCGGCGGATCCGCTCGGCTGGGAAGGTCTTCTCGGCATGCGTCTCCGCATCGGAGCCTCGCAGGACGTACACCGGTCCGCCGCGGGCTCTCAGTGCTTGGGCGAGAGCGGCACTCCTCGGCGCCCTCCGTTCTTGTTCGGTCGCGACGTCGCACTCGGCGGCGGCCGGGCACACCGCGAGGCAGTTGAGGCAGGTGTAGTTGGTGCCATAGGCCAGCGCCTGCCACAGGGACACGGTCTCTGCGTCGGGGACCCGATTGCGGTAGTCCCGCCGGCTCTTGCTCTCCGCTAGGCTCTCTGCCCAGTCGACGAACCCGCCCAGCCGATAACGATAGTTGTGAGTGGCGCAGTTTACGAAGCTGAACGTCCCGTCCGGTCGAATCGAACCGGTAGGGCAAGCCGCGACGCACAATTTGCAGCCACTGCAGGGGTTCTCCTCCGAGGGCGCGTCGTATGCGGACGACGGGCGGTCCACGATGACGGCGCTCAGCAGGACCGCCGTTCCGAAGCGCGGATGGATCAGGAGCCTGTGGTGCCCCATCCGCCCGAGACCCGCCTGCTCGGCGATGATCTTGTGGGAGACGGGCCACAGCTTCCCCGGCCAATTCTGCATGTCCATCGGGAACGCCGCAGGGACGGCGACGCTCCGCACGCCCGCGGCCAGCAGGCTCTGGCTGAGTTCAGAGGCCGCTTCGTCTACGGCTCTGTTCGCAAACCCGGCCTCCCGGTTGACGACTCCCATCCACGGGCTGCGCAAGGCGTCCGGATTCATTCGGACGGCAATCGAGACGACCGTCCTCGCCCCCGGCAGGAGCGAGTCGATGCCCGGGGCCTCCGCCCGCAATGCCCCTCGGCCGGCATCCACGAGCCCCACGTCGTCGGCGCCGCATCGCATGGCGAGTTCCTTCAACCAGACGCTGTCGAGGGGTTCCGTGGAAGGCGGGGCGCTGCAGTTCCGGGTTGCCGCGGGTTCAGTTCGTCTGGTTCTCACGGGAGTCTCCTTCGGGCGAGCGAGATCTACTGTGTATATGCACACATGGCTCCAAAAAAAAAGCTATCGTTCGGTAGCCGCAGCCAGATCCCTTAACTCCGTGCGAAGCTGCTCAGCCCGCTCCGCACCCAGCGAGGCCACCAAGCGCTCCTGAAGCTTCTGCCAGTAGGGCAGAGCCTCTTGGAGGAGTGCTTCACCGGCCTCCGTCAGCCTGAGGGTCCGGAAGGGGGGATCCGATCCCTCCGCGTCCCGGATCAGACCTCGTCGCTGCAAGGGCACGAGGTTCCGGGTCAGCGTCGTGCGGTCCAACGCCAGCGTCTCCGCCAGATCTTGAATCCTCGTCGGCCCCTTCGCGTGCAACGCCACGAGGATCGGAAACTGGGTGCTCTTGAGAGCGCAAGGGGATAACGCCGCGTCGTAGGCCTTGGCCAGCGCGCGAGCGGCCTTGCGCACGCTGAATCCGAGACATTCGCATCCGACGTGCAGGACCGGGTCTTCCCCCGCCTGGCGGAGAGTCGAGCTCATAGTGTGCATATACACGGCCAAGCTCGCGGCGTCAACGCGCAGCTTGTGCCGAGGCGCCGTCGGGTCCGTCCCTACTCCACATCCCCCCATACGTCCCGGCTCATAGACATGGCCGGGACGCGTGACGGCAGACGTCAGCCGAGCACGCCTCCGAAGAGTCTTCCGAGACCGAAGGTAATGGCGGAGGCGATGAGACCCAACACGATTTGGCGTCCAGCCGCCCTCGGCAAAGCCACCCCGGTCGTAAGTGCCACGCCCGCGCCGATGACAAAGAGCCCGA
The DNA here is from genome assembly GCA_016218905.1 of Deltaproteobacteria bacterium. The sequence goes on along the minus strand of JACRCS010000169.1, from coordinate 585 downwards.
CGACGCTGAGGAGAAGGCTCGCGGCGATGGCCGTTGTCCCCTCGCCCCAGGCGAAGGGCAGCACCGGCAGGATGGCACCTGCAGCAAACAGGGCGAAGGAGGTCAGCGAAGCCACCCACGCCGATCCACCCAGCTCTTTCGGGTCGATGCCGAGCTCTTCTCGCACGAGGGTGTCCAGGGCCGAGCCGCCGCTGCGAATGAGATCGCCTGCCACCTTTCGGGCGGTCTGTTCGTCGAGCCCTTTCGCCTGGTAGATGAGGGCGAGCTCCTCTTCCTCTTCCTCCGGAACCTCGTTCAGCTCCTGCCTTTCGACGTCCACCTGATGTTCGCAGAGTTCCCGTGCGCTTTGGACCGAAAGCCACTCGCCGATCGCCATGGACAGGGCGCCGGCGAGCAGTCCCGCGAACCCCGTCAAGAACACCGTGCGCGCCCCGAGATCCGCGCCGGCGACCCCCATGACGAGGCTCAGATTGGAAGTCAGGCCGTCGCTTGCGCCAAGGACCCCCGCCCTTAGCTCGTTTCCGCCCGTTCCTCCGTGCCGTCCCTCCAGGTGAGCCATGACCGCTCCGGGGAGACCGGTCCGCG
>JACRCS010000168.1 GCA_016218905.1 Deltaproteobacteria bacterium | reverse complement strand
CTGGTGGACGACTATGACCGCCTGAGCGGCTCCACCGCCCGCAACGGCGGCTTCACCGGCGTAAAGATCGAAAAGATCTAGGACGGAGGAATCGCATATGCCAAAGCAATACGGTATGGTCATCGACCTGCAGAGGTGCGTCGGCTGCGGTGCCTGCGCCCTCGCCTGCAAGACCGAGAACAACACGCAGAACCGCGCGAACGGACAGACCTTCAACTGGGCCGACTTCATGTACCGCCAGGACGGTACATTCCCCAACGTCGCCTACACGGCGATCCCGGTCCTCTGCAACCACTGCGCCGATGCCCCCTGCGTCAAGGCATGCACGGTGAATCCGAAGGCGATGCACAAGACCGCCGACGGGATCACGATGCACAACGACGAGCGCTGCATCGGGTGCCGCCGCTGTCAGAAGGCCTGCCCCTACAGCGCGATGGACGTGGAGAAGGAGAAGGCCGCCTACAGCGTCATCAGCGCGAACGACGGCGTGAAAGACCCGCACCTCTTCTACCGCGACGCCGCTTCCGCGATCCCGAAGTGCACCGCCTCCGGGGCCGACGTGGCGAAGGCGGCCGGAGAGGTGCCGCCCCACCACCACAAGTATGCCGGGCAGGAGTACGAGAGCGTCCGGAAGAAGGGCATGGTCGAGAAGTGCATGTTCTGCGCGCACCGGGTGAGCAAAGGTGAGCTCCCGAACTGCGTCGCCGCCTGCCCGGCCAAGGCGCGGATCTTCGGGGACTTGAACGATCCCGGCAGCGAGCCCGCGAAGCTCCTGAAGGCGCACAAGGCCTTCCGGCTCAAGGAGGAGAAGGGGACGAAACCGAACGTCGCCTATATCCGCTCCTTCCGGCCGGCTGCAAAGGCCTGACGCGAGTCCCGCTAGGGTCCCGTTCGGAAAGCCCTCGCCTCCTGTTCAGCCCCTGCGATGGCCGAACGGCGCTGATTCGCCGCCGTTCGGCCTGCTGGCACGAACTAACCGCACGGGACCCTAGGGGTGGAAGATCGCCTCGATCTCCGCCCCTCCTTTTGCTCGAAGGGAATGGATGAACCCTGATTTCGAGAAGATGAACGCCCCTCTGGAAACTGCGTACCGGCTCCTTTCGGCCTGCCTCTATCAACCTTCACCGGAATGGCTCGAGGAGAACGTCTTCGGTAACCTCGAGCAGGTGCTTTCGGTGGTGGCTCCTACCGTAGCGCACAAAGCCGGAACCATGGCCGAGGCCCTCGGGGACCAGGGAGAGGCCGAGCTCACGACGGCTTATGCCCGTCTCTTCATCGGGCCGGGCAGGCTCGGAGCGACCCCGTACGGCTCCTACTACCTCGAGCAGGAAAAGCAGGTGATGGGTGAGAGCACCCTCGCCGTGCGAAGCTTCTACGAGGACGCCGGGCTCGTCCTGGACGAGGCGTTCACGGAGATGCCGGACCATATGAAGGTCGAGCTCGAGTTCCTGTCGTACCTCCTTCAGCAGGCCATTTCGTCCGCCGCGCGCGGCGACGAAGGGGCGTACGCCCGCTGGGTGGAGCTCCGGAAAGAGTTCCTCGCGCGCTTCGTCAGTGGCTGGTTCGAGGCGTTCTGCGATACAGTGCGGGAGAGCCAGGCCGGTCCCTTCTATGACGCGCTCGCGGACTGCCTCGAGGCGGTCATCGGGCGCGACCTCGCCCTCTTGGACCTGAGGGGCTTCCCTCGCTGAGGAGCTCCGCGTTGGTTGACGCCGACTTCGTCGATACGGAACCTCAGGCGCGTTCTTTCCTGCGGGTGGAGCGCTCTCGCTGCCTCCGGATGCGGTATGCGGAGAGCAGCTGCGCGCGGTGCGCGGCGGCGTGCCCGTCGGGAGCCGTCCGGCTGGAGGGTGGGATCGGAGTCGACGGCCAGAGATGCACCGGTTGTCTGACGTGCACGACGGCTTGCCCGTCGGGTGCTCTGGAAGGCAAAGCGCCTTCGGACCGCTTGGTCGGCGAGGTCGCTCGCCATACGCTCCCCGTGTTCGTCGTCGGGTGCCGCAAGAGCGGCGCGTGCCAGCATCGGCTGCCCTGTTTGGGAGTGCTCTCGGCCGAACACCTGGTCGCGCTGTACGCGTCGGGCGCCTGCCTCGTGCAGCTCGACGCGACAGGCTGCGCCCGCTGCCCCGCATCCTCGATGCTCGAGCGCCTTTCGGCTCGGCTTCGGGACGGGGCTGCCGTGGGCGGACTCGCCCTGGGAGACCGAATCCAGATGATTTCGGACCCAAAGCAGCTCGATCCCCGTGAAGCGCCGGTCGACCGGCGGTCCTTCTTCTCTTCCCTCAAGGACCTGACGGTTCGAGGCGTTGCCGCGGCCCTCGCCCCTCCCCCGGAAATCGAACCGACGACTTCCTACAGTGAGAAGAGTCTGTCCGCTCGCCGCCGGCTACTCCTCGGCGCTCTGCCTCGGCTCACGGAAGAGGCCCGGCGGCAGGTCGAGGAAACCTTCAGCTTCACCGTCGCGTTCGACGCTACCTGCGATGGCTGCCTCTCCTGCGCTCGGGCCTGCCCCACCGGCGCTCTATGCGACCCGGGCGATGAAAGGCAGGAGGATTCGCCGCCACGCTTTGAAACCGACAAGTGCACCGGGTGCGGTCTCTGCGAGGAGTTCTGCCTCTCGGGAGCCGTCAGGGTGAGTCCGTGTCGAACCGGATAGCCCTTGCAGCCATCCTGGCGGGCGGGAAGGCCCGCCGCATGGGACGGGACAAGGTCACGCTCGACGTGGGAGGCATCCCCATGGTCGAGCACGTCTTCAACGCCGTATCCGGTGTGGCGGAGTCCGTTGTTCTCGTGGGGGGCGGACCCGCGCTGGCCGATCGCGGGGTCCCCACCATTGCCGACAGGTACCCTGGCACGAACGCCATCGGCGGAGTTGCCACCGCGCTCGCCTATGCGACCGAGACCGTGGGGCGGGACACACCGGTCCTGTGCGTCGCCTGCGATATGCCGCTCCTGGAACCCGCGCTCCTCGACCTCCTCCGCCGTCTTCAGATCGGGTGGGACGCCGCCGTTCCGCGCACCGCGAGCGGTTATGAACCGCTCTGCGCCGTGTACCGCGCCGGCGCCCTGCCCGCGTTCGAGGCGGAAATCGCCCGCGGGAACCTCAGGGTCTACGACGCGTACCCTGCGCTGCGTGTTCGGGAGGTGAGCGAAGAGGAGCTCCGGCGCGCGGATCCCACGCTTCGCTCCTTTCTGAACGTGAACCGTCCGGAGGATTTATCGGAGGTTCGGGCGCGCCTTCGAGCGTGATGGGGCCACACCGACAGACAATAGGCGCAAAGAGAGCGAAGGGGCCGGAAGGATCTTTCCCCCTGGACAACCGCGACACCCTAGCGTATTCCCGGCCACGTCTGGAGGAGTCGCCATGCCGTTGCGCGCCGTGGGGCGGATCGAAGATGAAATTGCAAAGGCCTTCGTCGCTTTTGAGAAAGAATACATGGGCCGGGGCCCCAAAGAGGCTTCTTGTACGATCTTGGGTGACATGATCATGGTTCGGCTTACCGGGGTGCTGACGCCGGCTGAGCAACACCTGGCGAAGAGCTCCGAGGGAATCGACTTGGTCAAGAAGATGCGGACGAGCCTCCTCGAGGGGGCGAAGGAACTGATCTACGCCGTCATCAGGGACGTCACCGGCCAAAGCGTGGTGTCGATGCACACCGACGTGAGCACGCGCACCGGGGAGCGAGTGTTCGTCTTCACGCTCGAAGCCGCTCCCGAGGTCCTTCGCAGGGGTTGACCTGAGCCCCGGCTCTCCCGTATAACCGGTCCAAGCGGATCAACGGAAGGGTCGCCGGCCACCACCTCGGCGATCGGTCCGAAGTTAGGCTGGAGGCCCCCTCCGGGGAGTTTTCCAGCCTTTTTCGCATCCCGGTCTTGCCCAAGCGCGCATGTGCCCTTCTGCACGGGCGCCCGACGGCCGGACGTCGCCTTCACCAGAGGCGGCGCCCGGCCGTTTTCAGTTTTCGGAGAGAGGCCCATGAAGCCGTTGTCGTATCCGGAGGCGCGGTGATGTTTCGGAAGGTGCTGATCGCAAACCGGGGCGAGATCGCCGTCCGGATCATCAGGGCCTGTCATGAACTGGGAATCCCGACGGTCGCGATCCACACCGAGGCAGACGCCCACTCGATCCACGTCGCGAAGGCGGACGAAGCGGTCCTGGTCGAGCCCGCACCCCGGGCCGGCTACCTCGACGCCGAGCAAATCGCCGAGGCGGCCCGGAAGGCCGGCGCGGACGCGGTCCACCCGGGCTACGGCTTCCTCTCGGAGAACCCGATCCTGCCTCGGACACTGGAAGCGCGTGGTCTCGCCTTCATCGGGCCCAATGTGCGGGCGATGGAGACCATGGCGGACAAGGTGGAGGCCCGAAAGCTCGCAGAGGCTTCGGGCGTTCCCGTGATTCCCGCCTCACCGCTCCTCTCCGACTCCGGCGAGGCGCTCGAGCACGCGTCCCGGATCGGCTATCCCGTGATGCTCAAGGCTGCGGCCGGAGGCGGGGGCAAGGGCATGAGGGTCCTCCGCGGCCCGGAAGAGGTGGCACCGGCGTTCTCCAGGGCCTCTTCGGAGGCGAAGAAGGCCTTTGGAGACGGGCGGGTCTACCTCGAGAAGTTCATCGAGGACCCGAAGCACATCGAGATCCAGGTCGCCTGCGACCGCCACGGAAACGCGGTCCACCTCGGCGAGAGGGACTGCTCGATCCAACGCCGGCACCAGAAGCTGATCGAGATCGCTCCCTCGCTCGTGCTCGACGACTCCGCGCGCAGGGAAATGGGCGAGGTCGCGCTGCGGCTCGCGGCGGCCGTGTGTTACGACTCGGTGGGAACCGTGGAGTTCCTGATGGACCGGGCCGGGAACTACTATTTCCTCGAGATGAACACCCGGATCCAGGTAGAGCACACGGTCACCGAGATGGTGACCGGGAATCGACCTCGTTCAGGAGATGATTCGGATCGCGGCAGGGGAGTTCCTCTCGTTCGCCCAGGAGGACGTCGCCTTCCGAGGGTACGCCGTAGAGTGCCGGATCAACGCCGAGGATCCCCGCCGCGGGTTCGTGCCGTCGCCGGGAACGATCACCCGCTACCTCTCGCCCGGAGGGATGGGGGTACGGCTGGACTCGTGCATCCACGGAGGCTGCGAGGTCCTTCCCTACTTCGACCCCCTGATCGCCAAGCTGTCGGTCTGGGGCCGCACCTGGGACGAGTCGCTCCGGCGCTTGGCCCGCGCTCTCGACGAGTACGTGATTCGGGGAATCGAGACAACCATCCCCCTCTATCAGCAGATCGTTCAGGACCACGACTTCCGGTCCGGCCGGTTTACGACCGACTTCATTGCAGGCAAGATCGAGCACCTTCGGTACCCGGACCCGACGCACGCCCTCGACCGTTTCTTCACTTCCGGCGCCGCGCTCTTCGCGCACTACATGCGCGGGAAGCTCCCCCCGGAAGTCCCGGACGATGTCGGCCACCCGATCACCTCCGCCCTCTTCGTAGAGGCGGACGACGCGTTCATCGAGGAACACTTCAGCGGGATGAACGGAGCCGATGCGCCCTCCGTCTACCCGCGGGAGCCGCTGGCCGATGCGGCGAGACCCGTCCTCCCTCGGGAGCTCTGGATTACGCGGGGGGCGGAGACCTCACGGGTCATCCTCGAAGGGGTCGGCCCCTGGGAGGGCGGCCGCAGGCCGGTGATGCTTCGCATCGGGCCCGAGCGTACCCGGGTGGACGTGGAGTTCTCCCACAACGGGGGGCCCGAGCGCTACCGGGTCGAGCATCACGGCCTCTCCCACGGAGTGGAGTTCGTCGAGGTCCTGCCGCCCGGCGAGAGCCATTTTCCGGTGCTGCTGCGGGAGGACGAGCACCTGGTCGAGGTCCTCTATTCCTTCTCCGGTCCCGCCGGCGCATGAGCAGACCTCTTCCTTCCCCCCATCTAGTGTGCCGTTCGGGAAGTTCCTTCCCGCTATTCAGCCCCTGCGTTGGCCGAACGGCGCTGATTCGCCGCCGTTCGTCCTGCTGGTTGCGATGCACGAACTAACCGCACGGGACACTGGGAACCGTGGGGACCCGCGTCTGGCCGGGTCTTCCCGGGCACGCCTGCGACCGGCGCAGCCTCGAGGCCGAGCCGTGATCGAGAACCTCCTCGACCCTGTGGAGCACGCCGACCACGGACGAGTTCTGACCGCGAACGGAGGACGGAAATGAAGGAACGCCGCATGACCACGGTGGACGGAAACGAGGCGACGGCCTCAGTGGCCCACCGACTGAGCGAGGTGATCGCGATCTATCCGATTACCCCCTCGTCCCCGATGGGGGAATTCGCTGACGAGTGGTCGGCGGCCGGGAAGAAGAACGTTTGGGGAACGGTGCCCCACGTGGTCGAGATGCAGAGCGAAGGAGGCGCGGCGGGCGCCGTGCACGGGTCGCTCCAGGCCGGCGCCCTCACGACGACCTTCACGGCGAGCCAGGGGCTCCTCCTGATGATCCCCAACATGTACAAGATCGCCGGGGAGCTCACGAGCTACACGATGCACGTCTCGGCCCGTACGGTCGCCACCCACGCCCTCTCGATCTTCGGGGACCACTCGGACGTGATGGGCTGTCGCCCGACCGGGTTCGCGATGCTCTGCTCGAACGGAGTCCAGGAGGCCCACGACCTCGCGGCCGTCGCCCACGCGGCGAGCCTCCGCGCCCGGGTGCCGTTCCTCCACTTCTTCGACGGGTTTCGCACCTCCCACGAGGTGGCGAAGATCGAGGAGTTGACGGACGAGGACCTCCGGACGCTCGTGGACGAAGAGGCGATCCGCGCGCACCGGGAGCGGGCGCTCGCCCCGGAGCGGCCGAGGATCCGGGGTACGGCGCAGAACCCTGACGTGTACTTCCAGGCCCGCGAGGCCTGCAATCCGTACTACGGGGAGTGCCCGGCCGTGGTGGTGGCGGCGATGGAGCAGTTCGCCGAGCTCACGGGGCGGCGCTACCGGCTCTTCGAGTATGTGGGCCATCCGGAGGCCGAACGCGTCATCGTGATGATGGGTTCCGGAGCCGACGTCGCCCACGAGACCGTCGAGCACCTCACGGCTCGCGGGGAGAGAGTCGGCCTCGTGAAGGTGCGGCTCTACCGGCCCTTCAGCGTGGACCACTTCGCGGCGGCCGTCCCGGCCACGGTAACCTCCCTCTCGGTGCTGGACCGGACGAAGGAGGCCGGGGCCGTGGGCGAGCCCCTCTACTCCGACGTCGTCTCGGCTCTCGTGGAAGCACAGGCGCTGGGGAAGGGCCCGCGCGCAGGCATGCCGCGGGTCGTCGGCGGGCGCTACGGTCTCTCGTCCAAGGACTTCACCCCCGCCATGGTGAAGGCCGTCTTCGAGAACCTTGCGGCGCCCTCGCCCAAGAACCACTTCACCGTCGGGATCGCGGACGACGTGAGCCACACGTCCCTCCCCTTCGACCCGTCCTTCGACATCGAAGGCGAGGACGTGGTGCGCGCCCTTTTCTGGGGGCTCGGGGCGGACGGGACCGTGGGCGCCAACAACAACTCCATCAAGATCATCGGCGAAGAGACGGAGAACTTCGGGCAGGGCCACTTCGTCTACGACTCGAAGAAGTCGGGCGGTGTCACGGTCTCCCACCTCCGGTTCGGTCCGCGGCACATCCGCTCGGCCTACCAGATCCGCCGGGCGAGCTTCGTCGCGTGCCATCAGTTCACCTTCCTGGACAAGTACGACGTGCTCGAGCTCGCCGCGCCCGGGGCGGTTTTCCTGCTCAACGCCCCCTACCCGGCCGACGAGGTCTGGGACCGCCTGCCCCGGGAAGTCCAGGAGCAGCTCCTCGAGAAGGGCCTCCGGCTCTACGTGATCGACGCGTTCGAGGTCGCGAAGCGAAACGGGATGGGCGGTCGGATCAACACGATCATGCAGACCTGCTTCTT
>JACRCS010000187.1 GCA_016218905.1 Deltaproteobacteria bacterium | reverse complement strand
TTCTGCGCGGCGGGATCTTACAGGCGGGAGGCCGGACGCATGCCCCGTTTGATCATCGACGGCCGGAGCGTGGAGGTGCCCCAGGGCACGAAGGTCATCGAGGCGGCCGAGCGGCTCGGGATCATGATCCCGCGGTTCTGCTACCATCCGGCCCTCGGGGCCGTGGGGGCGTGCCGCGTCTGTGCCGTGGCGTTCCTGGACGGCCCGGTCCGGGGCGTCCAGATGAGCTGCATGGAGGACGCCTGCGACGGGATGGTCGTCTCCACCACCGACCGCCGGGCGGTGGACTTCCGGCGGGACGTCATCGAGTGGCTGATGCTCCACCACCCCCACGACTGCCCGGTCTGCGACGAGGGCGGTCACTGCCTGCTCCAGGACATGACGGTCTCCAGCGGACACGGCCTGCGCAGGTACCGGGGCCCGAAGCGGACCTTCCGGGACCAGTACCTGGGGCCGCTCGTGCAGCACGAGATGAACCGGTGCATCCAGTGCTACCGGTGCCGCCGGTTCTACCAGGACTTCGCCGGGTACCGGGACCTGGGAGCCCTCCAGATCGCGAACAGGGTGTACTTCGGCCGCGCCCGTGAGGGGCGCCTGGAGAGCCCCTTCGCCGGAAACCTGATCGACGTCTGCCCGACCGGGGTCTTCACGGACAAGCCTGCCCGGCACCGGGTACGCAACTGGGACCTGGAGCGGGCGCCGACGCTCTGCCTCCACTGCTCCCTCGGCTGCCACGCCATCGGCAATGCCCGCTACCGGCGAGTCTGGCGCCTGGAGGCGCGCCTCTCGGAAGCCGTGAACGGCCACTTCCTCTGTGACCGCGGCCGGTTCGGCTTCGCCTACGAGCACGCGCCCGACCGGCCCCGCCGGGCCCGGAGGTCCGGTGCGGAGGCCTCGGTGGCCGAGGCCCTCGGGAGCGCGGCCGAGCGCCTGGAAACCCACGCGCCCGGGGAGGTCGCGTGCTTCGCCTCGCCTCGCGCGAGCCTCGAGACCCTCTCCGCGCTCGCCGGCCTCTGCCGCGCGTCGGGCTGGCAGCCTCCCGGCTTCTTCGACACGGCGGTGCAGAGCGGGACCGTCCGCGCCGCCGTCGCCTCCCTCGGAGAGCGGAGGACATCCCTGCGGGAGCTGGAGTCCGCCGACTTCGTCCTCGCCGTCGGCGTCGATCCGCTCGCCGAGGCGCCGATGCTCGCCCTGGCGCTCCGCCAGGCGGTCCGCCGAGGGGCCACCGTCGCGGTGGCGGACCCGAGGCCTGTCTCCCTCCCCTTCCCATTCGACCACCTGGCGCTTCCGCCCTGGGAGTTCGAGCGCCTCCTCGCGGCGTTCGCGGGCGGAGGGGCCGGGCTGACCGGCGAAGACCCGGCCCAGCGCGAACGGGTCGAGACGCTGCGACGCCGAGGCCGCGAAGCGCTCCGGCCCGCCATCGTCTGCGGGACGGATGTGCCGCCGGGGTCGACCCCGGCCGCCGCGGCGCGCGCGGCGGCGACGCACGGGAAGGGCGGCGGCGGCCTCTTCTACGTCCTCCCCGGGGCGAACGCCTTCGGGGGAGCCCTCGCCTCTCCGGCAGCGGCGACCCTCTCCGAGCTCCTGGACGGCATCGAGGAGGGGCGGCTGAAGGCCCTCGTGCTGGTGGAGGCGGACCCCTTTCGGACGTTTCCGGACCGCGCGCGCCTCGAACGAGCGCTGGGGAGACTCGAAGCCCTCGTCGTCCTCGACTACATCGCCTCCGCCACGGCCGAGAGGGCCCACGTTTTCCTCCCCACTCAGACCCTCTACGAAGCCGGCGGGATCTACGTGAACGGCGAGGGACGCGCGCAGCGGGCGCGGCCCGTCCACCGGGGAGGTCTCCCCGTCCTCCAGGAGACGGGCGGAGACCACCCGCCTCGGATCTTCCGAAGCGACCTCCCCGGGGGCGAGCCGCGCCCGGCGTGGGAGCTCCTCGCGCTCCTCGGAGGCGCCCTCGTTCCCGGCTTCGATCCGGAGGCGCCGCCCCTCTCCCAGTGGAGGGGAGCGAGCCCGCTTCCGCCCGGGCTCGGGGAGCTCGACCCGGAGTCCGAAGGAGTGCTCCTGCCGCTCGGCGAAGGCGCGAGCCCGGAGCGGCCGGCGAGCGCCGCCCCGAAGCCGCCCGCCCCGGGAGAGCTCCAGCTCTACTTCGTCGAGGAGACCTTCGGGACCGAGGAGCTCTCGTCCTACTCCCCGCCCCTCCAGGAACTCGAGGAGACCCCGTGGATCGCCCTCTCGCCGGCCGACGCCGAGGGGGCGGGCCTGACCGGCGGGGATCGCGTGGCCGTGGCCGGCACGGACCTCGGGGCGGAGCTTCGGGTTCCGGAGGGAATGGCCTCGGGCGTCGTCCTGCTGCCCCGCCGGAGGGGCTTGCCCTGGCAGGCGCTGGGCGGCAGGTCGACGATCGCCCTGGCGGACCTGAAGAAGGTTCTCTAGGCCGGGGAACGGACGAGATGGACATCATGGACTGGATGGACTTTGTGGACGGAGCAAGACCACGTGCCCGTCCAGCTCGTCCACCTCGCCCACCTCGTCCACCTCGTCTACCTCGTCCACCTCGTCCACTTGGTCCACCTGGTCCACACCCCGTGTCCACACCCCGTTGCGCCGGGCGCCGGCTCGCCTAGACTGGAACGACCATGAACTCCCTCGCGACGAAGGAACCGGCATGAGCGGGGCGGTCGACGTCCTGCTGATCACCGTCAAGCTCCTGGTGGTCCTGGTCGCCCTCCTCCTCGGCGCCGCCTACGCCGTCTACGGCGAGCGGAAGCTCCTGGCGAGGCTGCAGGTACGGCTCGGGCCCAACCGTGCGGGTCCCTTCGGGCTCCTCCAGCCCATCGCAGACCTCGTCAAGATGGTCTGCAAGGAGGACACCACTCCCGAGGGCGCGGTGCCGCTCCTCTTCCGCGTGGCGCCCGCGGTCGTCGCCGCCACGGCGCTCCTCGCCTTCGCGGTCGTGCCCTTCGGCCGAACGCTCTCGGTGGCGGGCCGGCGGCTGCCCCTCGTCATCGCCGAGCTGAACGTGGGCGTCCTCTACGTGATCGCCCTGTCTTCGCTGAGCGTCTACGGGATCGTGCTCGGCGGCTGGTCGTCCTCCTCCAAGTACAGTCTCCTCGGGGGGCTCCGGGGGGCGGCGCAGATGATCAGCTACGAGCTCGCGCTCGGGCTCTCGCTCGTGCCGGTGATCATGCTCGCCCGGTCGGCGAACCTCTCGGCGATCGTCGATGCCCAGGCGCGGGTCCCCTTCGTCCTCCTCCAGCCGGTCTCGTTCGTGCTCTACGTCGTGGCCGCCACGGCCGAGATCAAGCGCATACCCTTCGACCTCCCCGAGGCGGAAAACGAGCTCAACGCCGGGTACCACACGGAGTACAGCGGCCTTCGGTTCGGGCTCTTCTTCATGGGGGAGTACGTGAACCTGATCGTCCTCGGCGGGCTCGCGGCCGCCTTCTTCCTCGGCGGCTGGCGAGGACCATGGCTTCCGCCGTTTGTCTGGTTCGGTCTCAAAGTCTTCGCGGCCTTCTTCCTCATGGTCTGGGCCCGGGCGACGCTCCCGCGGCTCCGCTACGATCAACTGATGGCCTTCGGCTGGAAGCTCCTCATCCCCGTCGCCCTACTGAACGTGCTCGCGACCGGGGCCGGTCTGCTCCTCTGGGGGCGCCCGTGAACGCCGTGCGCGCCTTGGCGGCCGGTTTCGCCGTCACCCTGAAACACCTCTTCCGGCGGCCGACCACGGAGGAGTATCCGGAGTTCAAGAGGCCGCTCCCGCCGCGTTCGCGCGCCCGGATCATCCTCACCCGGGACCCGGACGGAGGCGAACGGTGCGTGGCGTGCTACCTCTGCTCGGCGGCCTGCCCGGTCAACTGCATCTCCATGCAGTCGGGGGAGAAGCCCGACGGCAGGCGCTACGCCGAGTGGTTCCGGATCCACTTCGGCCGGTGCATCTACTGCGGCCTGTGCGAGGAGGCGTGCCCCACGCTGGCGATCCAGCTCACGCCCGACTACGAGTTCTGCGAGCGGGAGATGCTCTCGATGGTAGCGGAGAAGGAAGACCTCCTGGTCGACCACGGGGGCAAGGACGACCAGTACAACTACTACCGCTTCGCCGGCGTCATCGCGGTCGGCGACAAGGGGACCCACGTGGGCGAGAGCGCGCCCGTGGACCTGCGGAGCAACCTGCCCTGAGCCGAGGCGGGACTTTCCTCCGGGAGGAACGAGGATGGTTTTCCGGCACGACGTGGTGATTGTCGGAGCGGGCCTCGCGGGCCTGCGCGCGGCCGTGGAGGTCGCGGGCGAGGCCGATGTGGCCCTCGTCACCAAGGTCTACCCCACCCGCTCCCACTCCGGCGCGGCCCAGGGCGGCATCGCCGCCGCCCTCGGCGACGAAGAGCCGGACTCGTGGGAGTGGCACATGTACGACACCGTGAAGGGGGGCGACTACCTCGTCGACCAGGACATGGCCGAGGTGCTCGCCCGGGACGCCGCCCGCGCCGTGTACGAGCTCGAGCACCTGGGCGTCCCCTTCGACCGGACCCCGTCGGGCACCATCGCCCAGCGGGCCTTCGGCGGCCACACGCGGGAGTTCGGGAAGGCCGCCATCAAGCGCGCGTGCCACGCCGGAGACCACACCGGCCGCGTGATCCTCGACACACTCTACTGGCAGGCCGTCGGAAAGGGGCTCAAGATCTACCCGGAGTTCCACCTGCTGGAGCTCCTGCGCTCCGCCGACGGCTCGGTTGGGGGCTTCCTCGCGCTGGAGCTCGCGACGGGAGAGCTCCACACGTTCCAGTGCCGTGCGCTCCTCCTCGCCACCGGCGGCTTCGGCAAGGTCTACCGCACCACCTCCAACGCCTTCGCCAACACCGGGGACGGCGCGCGCGCGGCCTACCGGGCGGGAATCCCGCTGGAGGACATGGAGTTCGTCCAATTCCACCCAACGGGGATCTATGGACTGGGCGTCCTCATCAGCGAGGCGGCGCGCGGGGAGGGCGGGGTCCTGCGCAACGCCGCGGGCGAGCCCTTCATGGAGCGCTACGCCCCCACGATCAAGGACCTGGCCCCGCGCGACATGGTCTCCCGCGCGATCCTCACCGAGATCCGCGAGGGGCGCGGCGTCGGCGGCCGCCCCTGCGTCCACCTCGACCTCACCCACCTCGGGAAGAAGCGGCTCGACGAGAAGCTCTTCGAGATCAGCTCCTTCGCGAGGATCTACCTCGGCATCGATCCCGCCGAGAAGCCGATCCCCGTGGAGCCCACCTGCCACTACATGATGGGGGGCATCCCGACCGACGCCGACGGCCGGGTGGAGGACGCCAAGGGCGGAGCGGTGCCCGGGCTCTACGCCGCGGGGGAGTGTGCCTGCCTCTCCGTTCACGGAGCGAACCGCCTGGGCTGCAACTCGCTCCTCGATCTCCTCGTCTTCGGGCGCCGGGCGGGGGCGGAGATGGCGAAGGCCCTGGCGAACCTCTCCTTCGGGGAACTCCCGACAGAGCCTGCTGCGCGCCTCTCGGCTCGAATCCGGGAGCTCAAGGGCCGCGGCCCGGGCGAACGGACCTCGGCGCTCCGGGGCGCCGTCCAGTCGCTCATGATGGACGACTGCTCGGTGTTCCGCGACCGCACGAGCATCGGGAGGGCCCTCGAGGGGGTGCGGGAGGTTCGGGAGCGGTCGGGAAAGCTCTCGGTGGACGATAAGGGCTCGCGCTACAACCTCAGCCTCGCCGAGGGGCTGGAGCTCGACTCGCTCCTCGATGTCGCGGAGGCCATCGCCGTCTCGGCCCTGGCGCGGGAGGAGAGCCGCGGCGCGCACTTCCGCGAGGACTTCCCGCAGCGCGACGACGCGGGCTGGCTCAAGCACACCCTCGTGGAAGCCTCGGCCGAGGGCCTGAAGATCTCGTTCAAGCCGGTGACCGTCACCCGTTTCCAACCCAAGCCGAGGACGTACTGATGGAGCTCTCCTTCCGGATCTTCCGGTTCGACCCCGCCGTGGACCGAGAACCGCGCTTCCAGAGCTATCGGGTGCAGGCCCACCCCGAGGAGCGCCTCCTCGACTGCCTCAACCGCATCCGCTGGGAGCAGGACGGGACCCTCGCCTACCGGATGTCGTGCGCCCACGGAGTCTGCGGCTCGGACGCGATGAAGATCAACGGCCGGTGCGGCCTCGCCTGCCAGAAGCTCGCGCGCGACTACGAAGGCACGGAGGTGACGCTGGAGCCCCTCCCCACGTTCCGCATCGTGAAGGACCTGCTGGTGGACCTCGACCCCTTCTTCGAGCGGATCGCGAAGCTCCGTCCGTACATCCTTCCCGCCTCGCCGGCCCCGGAACGGGAGCGCCCCCAGACCCCCGAGGAGCGCAAGAGGGTCGACGAGGTGATCCGCTGCATCCTCTGCGCGTCCTGTACCGGGGCGTGCCCGGTCGAACAGGAGAACGGCGAGTTCCTCGGGCCGGCCGCTCTGGTCTGGGCCTACCGCACGATCTTCGACTCGCGGGATAGCCGGCGCGCGGAGCGGCTGGAGCAGCTCGACTACCCGAACGGCGTCTGGCCTTGCCGAAACGCCTTCGAGTGCACCCGGGTCTGCCCCAAGGAGATCCACGTCACGAGGTCGATCAACGAGATGAAGCGGGCGATCCGGCCGCCGGAGCGGCCCAGATGAAGGAGTTCACGCGCGAGGAGCTCGCGCGCTTCGACGGGAAGCAGGGGCGTCCCGTCTACGTGGCCCAGGGAGGCCGGGTCTTCGACGTCTCCGGCAGCAAGCTCTGGCGAAACGGCTCGCACATGCGCCGGCACGAAGCGGGAAACGACCTCACGACGGACCTCCAGGCGGCCCCCCACGGCATCGACCGGCTGGAGCGTTTCCCCCAGGTGGGAACCCTCGTCGAGGCGCCGACGCCTTCGACCGAGGAGGAAACGGGCCTCGAGCGGCTCCTGAACCGTTTCCCGCGCCTGCGCCGCCATCCCCACCCCATGACGGTCCACTTCCCGCTCGCCTTCGCCGTGGTCTCTCCCCTCTTCGCCCTCCTCCACCGGACCACGGGCGTCGCGAGCTTCGCCACGACGGCGCACCACTGCCTCTGGGGGCTCTTCCTCTCGACGCCCGTCGCCATTGGGACTGGGTATTTGACCTGGAAGATCAACTACCTGGGGAAGCCGCTACGGCCGGTGAGAATCAAGGAGCGGCTGGCGCTTGTCCTCTGGGGACTCGCGCTGGGGCTCCTCGTCTGGAAGGCGCGCGACCCACTCGCCCCGGCCGGGGCGCTCTACCTGGCCCTCCTCTGCCTCCTGGTGCCGCTCGCCGTAGGCCTCGGCTGGTTCGGCAGCCAGCTCACCTTCCCCGTCGAGAAGGGTTGACGCTGGACGAGGCAAAGCCCCGGGCCCTTCGGGTATTGCACAGCGCGTAAGCCGCGCGACAGGCCATTGGGCGCCGGGGCCTTCTCGAGCCGGATCTACACCCCCAAAATAACCACGGGCCCGTGACGCGCCAATCGTGCATGACGAGCGGAGGGACTCATCTGACGTTTGGCGACGTCCCGCGGAGGGCGAGGCGGCAGGAAAAAGAGGGGCTCGCCGCTCTCAATCAAAAAAACATCGTTTTGTTGTTGCGGCCGACGCTCCGATCATGTACTCTCTGAATCAGCTCGTAAGAGCGTCAACTCCTCCCTCGGGGCCCTCGGGCCCCCTTTTTTTGCCTTCTGTCCGCCGGTGGCGCGGAGTTCGGGCCCCGGTAAGGCCTCGATACATCGTTTCCCGAAATGGGTGTAGGGCTCCGGCGCCCGGCAAGGGCACACGGACCAGCACGGACTGTCACGGGCTCGCTCTGCCGCCCGTGTAGGTCCGGATGGTTCGTGCTCGTCCGTGCTCGTCCGTGCACTTCGGCTTTTTCGTTCACACCGGAGCCCCGCTTGTGGGCCAGGCCGAGCGTGTGCTAGAGTAAAAATTCACCGGTCGCAGTCTCCCCCCCGGACTAGACGCAATGGCCCGAGAAGTTCCAGCCGCCGAAGAGCCCTCCAGCAGGGACCCGGCGGCGACCCTCTCCACCCTCGCGAAGGTGTTGAACCTCGCGACCTCGCCGGCGGGCAAGGAGGCGGTCCTGCGCGGGTTTTCAGAAGCGGTCCGCACGGAGCTCGACTTCGACCGGGTGGTGCTCTACCTCTACCGGCCCGGCTCCGCGGTGCTCGACGCGGCGGAGGTCCCCGGTTGGGAAGCCGCCGCGCCGTTTCGGCCCCACTTGCGGCAAGACGACTGCCTCGAGACGAGGGCCATCAAAGCCGGCAAGACCATCGTCCTGGGCCGGGAGGGCGAGGAGCCGCTGAGCGAGCTCGACCGGCGCCGAAACCGCCAGCTCGGGCGCAGCTGGTGCGCCTTCGTGCCGGTGCGGTCCGGAAGCTGCGTGCTCGGGGAAATCGTCGCCGACCGCAGTCCCTCGGGACGGGCCATCGGAGCGGGCGACGTGGAGGCGCTGGAGTTCCTCGGCGCGCCCCTCGGCCTCTTCCTCGAGAAGCGGGCCCTCGCCGAGACGAGCGAGACGAAGGTCCAGGGACTCCTCGCGCTCCAGCGGATCAGTCGCGAGATGACCTCCACCCTGGAGAGCGGCGAGCTCCTCCGGACGGTGGTCGCGGAGGCCCGACGCCTCTCGGGGGCCGAGGGCGGGCTGCTCTATCTCCTGGAGGCGGACGGTGAGACGCTCAAGCTCGAGGCGTGGACGGGAACCGAGCCCCCTCCCGGTAGGGAGACGATCCCCCTCGGCTACGGGATCCCCGGTTGGGTCGCCCGCAGCGGGAGCCCCTTGCGGGCTGCGGACCGGAGCGGCAAGGCGTCGGGCGTTCGCTACGCGACCCGGCGCAGCCACCTCGCCGTGCCCCTGCTGAGCGAAGGCAGCGTCGTCGGCGTCCTCGCCGTCGAGGGCTCGGAGGAGGAAGCGTTCACGGAGGTTCACGAGGAGATCCTGGGAATCTTCGCGGCCCAGGCGGCCAAGGCGATCGAGGCCGCGCGCTTCCTGCAGGTCATCCGACGCGAGCGGGACTTCCGCGAGCGCATCCTCGGCAGGAGCCCCAACGGCGTGGTGGCCCTGGACTCGCAGCGGCGCGTCCTCTGGATCAACCAGTCCGCGCGGCGGCTGCTCAAGCTCGACCAAGAGCTGGGGGATCCCATCGAGCGTTACCTCTCGAACCCGGGCTTCCTCGCGGGGCTGAGCCGGGTCCTCCAGGGGGAGGAGGAGCTCACGACTCACGAAGTCAGCCTCGGAACGGGGCTGGACGCCCGGCACGTGCACGTGAGCACGTTCTCCACCCGGGAGGGCGAGGTGGCGGGTGCCACGCTCATCCTCCAGGACCTGACCGAACGAAAGCGGCTCGACGCCGAGATCCAGCGCATGGGCCGCCTGGCGTCCATCGGCCAGCTGGCGGCCGGCGTCGCCCACGAGATCCGGAACCCGCTGACCGGGCTCGGCATCTCGATCGACATCCTACGGGAGGAGGAAGCGCTCTCCGACTCCGGGCGGAGCCTCCTCGGTGACATGGGGCGCGAGATCGACCGGCTCGAGGCCCTGATCCGGGGGATGCTCGACTTCGCCCGCCCGCGGCCCGTGGAGCCGCGGCCGATGAGGGCGGCGAAAGCGCTGGAGTGGCACGGCACGTTCCGCGAGCAGTGCCGGAAGAAGGGGGTGCGGTTCCGTTTCGAGCTGCGCCAGAACCCAAAGATCCAGGGCGATCCGGAGAAGTTGAAGCAGCTCTTCTTGAACCTCGCGCTGAACGCTTTGGACGCGACGGATCCCGGCGGGGAGATCCGCATCTGCTCCGAGTTCGCGCGACTCAAGACCCGGCCCTGGGCGCGCTTCACCGTCGAGGACACCGGGCGCGGCATGGGGCCGGACGTCCTGGCTCAGCTCTTCAACCCCTTCTTCACGACGAAGAGCGAGGGCACGGGCCTGGGGCTCGCCATCGCCCACTCCATCGTCGAGCAGCACGGGGGGCGGATCGACGTCCAGTCGGCGCCGGGGGAGGGCGCCCGGTTCGTGGTGGATCTGCCCGCGTTGGAAGCGAGGGAGTAGATGTCGGAACGAATTCTCATCGTCGACGACGAAGCGCTCATCCGGAAATCGCTGAGCCAAGTCCTCTCCCGAAAGGGGTACGACGCCGAGACCGCGGCGACCGCCGCCGAGGCCCGGCGCGTCTTCGCCGAGGACGACTTCGCGCTGGTGCTCCTCGACCTGCGGCTTCCGGACGCCTCCGGGATCGAGCTCCTGCGGGAGTTCAAGGCCGCCCGGGCCGATCTGCTCGTCATCATGATGACGGCGTACGGCAGCGTGGAGACCGCCGTCGAGGCCATGCGCCTGGGCGCCTACGACTACGTGGACAAGCCCTTCAAGTCGCGGGAGATCGAGGTGATCGTGAAGCTCGCGCTGGAGGCCGACCACCTCAAGAAAGAGGTGAAGGAGCTCCGGCACGAGGCGTCGCGGCCGTTCGGCTTGAACCAGATCGTGGGCAAGGATCCGGGGATGCAGAAGGTCTTCGGCATGATCTCCAAGGTCGCCCAGAACCCGGAGGTGACCGTGCTCATCTCCGGGGAGAGCGGCACGGGGAAGGAGATGGTGGCCCGGGCCATCCACGCGGAGGGCGCACGGTTCGACGGCCCCTTCGTCGGCATCAACTGCGCGGCCAGTCCGACCCACCTCCTCGAGAGCGAGCTCTTCGGGTACGAGCGGGGCGCCTTCACCGACGCCACGGCCCGCAAGCACGGACTGATCGAGAAGGCCCTCGGAGGGACGCTCTTCCTCGACGAGATCGGCGACATGGACATCCAGCTCCAGGCGAAGCTCCTGCGCGTCCTGGAGGAGAAGGCCATCCGGAGGGTCGGAGGGGTCGAGCAGATCCCGGTGGACGTGCGGATTGTCGCGGCCACCAACCAGGACCTCCCGGAACGGATTCGGGCCGGCAAGTTCCGGGAGGACCTCTACTACCGCCTGAAGATCATCAGCATCCGCCTCCCGCCCCTGCGCGAGCGGAAGGCCGACGTCCTCCCCCTGGCCCAGCAGTTCATCCAGGAGGCGAACGTCCGCTTCCACAAGGAGGTGGACGGCTTCACCCGCGAGGCCGAGAGCTTCCTCCTCGCGTACCCCTGGCCGGGCAACGTGCGCGAGCTGAAGAACACGATCGAGCGCATCTTGATCCTCGAAGACACCCGCCTCATCGGCCCGGAGCACCTCCCCCCCGAGATCCTCCGCGGGCGGCCGAGGGACGAGGAGGGCGTCTGGATCCCGCAGGAGCCCGAGATCCTGCGCGGGATCTCCTACGAGAGCGTGCTGGACGAGGTCGGGCGCCACCTCGTCCGGGAGGCGCTCCGGCTCGCGGGCGGCAACACGGCGCACGCCGCGAGGCTCCTCTCCATGGACCGGGGGACGCTCCGCTACCAGATCAAGCGGCTCGGGTTCACGGATGAGGACTGAGCTCCCCGCCGACCGGACCGCCCGCTGATGCCGACCAACACGCCCAAGCTCGGCACGGCGGAGGAGGTGACGCGGGTCGTCTTCGGCTGCCGGCCGGAGGACGTGGCCGAAGACGTCGTCCTGAGCCCCTTCGTCCCCCTGAAGTCCTTCGAACGCCACTTCGACGGGAGCGCCAAGTGGCTGCGGCCCGACTTCTTCTATCGCGGCCTCACGGGCATCCGGGAGGGCCGCCGCGTGACCGTCCTCCTGACGGGCGTAGGCCCGAGCCGGGTGGGGGACTGCCTCGGGTTCCTCTCGCTGACACCGGCCCGGCGGGTGCTCTTCGCGGTAGCGGTGGGGGGCCTCGACCCGGGGCACTGCCTCGGAGATCTCTTCGTGCCGACCGAGGCGGCCGACGGAGAAGGATACACGCGGTACCTGACGCGCTCCTTTCGTGAGGTGGCGGAGACGGCGCCCCGGGTTCCCTGCGGAACGGAGCTCGCGCGACGCGCGGGGGCCTTTCTGGGCGGGAAGGGATGTGCCGTACGCAGCGGCGCCGTCTTCACGGTGGGGAGCGTCGCCTTCGAATCGCCGGAGAATCTCGGGGCCTTGGCGGAGCTCGGCTTCTCGGCCGTGGAGATGGAGCTTTCGGCCTTCTTCGCGGGCGCCTCGTACCACGGGCTGGAAGCCGCAGCCTTCACGTACGTGAGCGACCTCCCGCTGGCGAGCTCGCTCTGGCAGGCGAAGTCCCCCGCCGAGGCCGAGGCCCTGCGCTCGGCCTATGGCTCCCTCCCCGCCCTCTGCCTCGAGTTCCTGGCCGCCTGCTAGAGCTCCAACACCCGCAGCAGGTTCGTGCCCCCAGCGACCTCCAGGGGGAGGCCCGCGGTGACGACGATGCGCTCGCCCGGCCGCGCGAGACCGCTCCGGAGCGCTTCCTCCCGGCAGACGGCGAAGAGGGCATCGGTCGTGCGGACCGGCTCGAGGAGGCGCGGCACCACGCCCCACGAGAGCGTCAGCGCCTGCACCGTCGCCTCGATCGAGGAGAGCGCCAGGACCGGAACGGCCGGACGGGTGGAGGCGACGAGGCGGGCGGTCGAGCCGCTCGTCGTTGGGGTGACGATGACGGGCGCGCCCACCGCACGGGCCACCTGGGCCGTCGCCCGGGCGATGGCGGCCGCGACGGTGGCGGCGTCCGGCTCCTTCCAGTGGAAGCTCCAGCGTTCCCGCAGGTCCTCGGCCCGCTCCGCCACGGTGGCCATGATCCGGACCGCCTCGACCGGATACTGCCCCTGGGCCGTCTCCTCCGAGAGCATCACCGCGTCGGTACCGTCCAGGATGGCGTTGGCGACGTCGGTCACCTCGGCCCGCGTGGGCGTGGGGCTCGCCACCATGGAGAGGAGCATCTGGGTCGCGGTGATCACGGGCTTCGCGGCCGCGTTCGCCCGCCGGATCAGGTCCTTCTGGATCCCCGGCATGTCCTCCAGCGGCGCCTCGACGCCCAGGTCGCCCCGGGCCACCATCAGCCCGTCGAACGCGTCCAGGATCGCGTCGGCCTGCTCGACCGCCTGCCGCTTCTCGATCTTCGCCAGGAGCGGCACCCGCCTGCCCGCTTCCGCCATGACCCTCCGGGGTCCCTCGGCGTCCGACGCGCTGCGGACGAAGGAGAGGGCGACCCAGTCGACGCCGACGGCCAGGCCGAAGCGCAGATCCTCGGCGTCCTTGGCCGTGAGCGCCGGGAGGCGCGCTCCCCCGGCCGGCAGGCTCACGCCCTTGTGGCTCGAGACGGTTCCGCCGGCGAGCACCCTCGCCCGAACCGAGCGCCGGCCGGTGTCGAGGACCTCCAGGAGGACGAGGCCGTCCGCGAGGCTGATTCGGTCCCCGGGCCGCGTCTCTTCGAGAAGCGGCGGGTAGTTGACGGGAAGGAGCCCGCCGGCTCCGACCCGATCCTCCGGGGTGAGCGTGATCTCGTCTCCCGAGTGGAGGAGGACCGGCTTCTCCAGGCGGCCCAGGCGGATCTTGGGTCCCGACAGGTCCAGGAGGAGCCCCACGGACCTGCCCGCCTCCCGGGCCGCGGCCCTCACCCTGGCGGCAACCTCCGCGTGCTCCTCGCGGGTGCCGTGGCTCATGTTGAGCCGGGCGACGTCCATGCCGGCCGACACCAGCGAGCTCAGCGTCCCCGCCTCCCGGCTGGCCGGACCGATCGTGCAGACAATCTTCGCTCTTCTCACGTGGCCCTCCGGTCGAGCCGCGGCCCGGATCGGGCGGGGAAATGCGGCGAGAAGGCGCGCCCGGCAGGGCTCGAGCGAGCACAGACGGCGCCGTCTCCAACCTACCTCCGGCGGCGCAGCGCGTCCAATCGGCCCGTAACCAACCGGCCGTTCGTCTGGTTGGCCTTGATAAACTGGGTTTGTTTTGCTATTTGGGATGCTTCGGTTTCAAACGTCACGAAACCTTGTGGGAGGAGAGCGATGAAGGAGTTCTGGAGCGAGAAGTTCGAGACCATGTCGCCCGAGGAGATGCGGCGCTTCCAGCTCGAGAAGCTGCAGGAGACGGTCCGCTGGGTGTACGAGCGCATCCCCTTCTACAAGCGGAAGCTGGACGAAGCGGGCGTGGCGCCCGCCGACATCCGCGCGCTGGAAGACATCCGCCACCTCCCATTTACCGTGAAGACCGATCTGCGGGACAACTACCCCTTCGGGCTCTGCGCGGTACCCATGAGCGAGCTCGTCCGGGTCCACGCTTCCTCCGGCACCACGGGCAAGCCGATCACCGGCCCGTACACGGCCGACGACCTGGAGCAGTGGAGCGAGTGCATGGCGCGCACCCTCTGGGCCCAGGGAGTCCGCTCCTCCGACATCGTCCAGAACGCCTACGGGATGGGTCTCTTCACCGGCGGCATGGGTTTTCTGCACGGCGCCCTGAAGATCGGCTGCTGCCTCGTCCCCACCGGCTCGGGCATGACCGAGCGCCAGATCATGCTCATGCAGGACTTCGGCACCACGGTCCTCTTCTGCACGCCTACGTACGCGCTGACGATCGTCGAGAAGGCCGAGCAGATGGGCATCGACATGCGGAAGTTCCCCCTGCGGGTCGGGTCCTTCGGCGCCGAGCCGTGGACGGTGAAGATGCGTGAGGAGATCGAGGCCCGCATGGGGATCGCGGCCCACGAGGCGTACGGCCTCACGGAGATGATGGGCCCGGGCGTGGGGTTCTCGTGCGAGGCGTACCGGCTCCACTTGAACGAGGACCACTGCTACCCCGAGATCGTCGACCCTTCGACGCTCGAGCCGCTGGCCGAAGGCGAGAAGGGCGAGCTCATCTTCACCGCCCTCCAGCGCAGGGCCATGCCGCTGCTCCGCTACCGGACGCGGGACATCACGAGCATCAAGCGGCTCCGTTGCGAGTGCGGCCGCACGCTCGTCGTCATGGACAAGATCCTCGGGCGCTCCGACGACATGCTCATCATCGGAGGTGTGAACGTCTTCCCGAGCCAGGTGGAGTCGGTCATCATGGAGTTCGCGGAGATGGAGCCGATCTACCAGATCCGCGTGTTCAAGAAGGGCCACCTGGACGCGATGAAGATCGAGGCCGAGGCCAAGGCGGAGCTGTACGGTCGCGGCCAGGCGGCCGTGGAGGAGCTCGGGAAGAAGCTCGCCGCCCGCCTCCACGCCGTGATCGGGATCACCTCACCCGTCGAGATCCTCCCCGCCGGTACGATCGCGCGCAGCGAAGGCAAGGCGAAGCGGGTCATCGACGAACGCCCCAAGTAAGGACCATCCGGAAAATGCCTTTCCGGATGGAGTCTAAGTAAGAGAGCCTCTGGCGGCCCGGCTGAGCCGGGCCGCCCCCATCTGAAAAAAGGGGGGGACAATGATCGTCCGGCGCACTGAAACGCCCGGGGCGAGGAGAAGGCTCGCTTCGGGCCTCGCTCTCTTCTGCCTCCTCGCCGCCCCGCCGGCCTTCTCGCAGATGACCACCCTCTCCTACCGCGAGACGAGCGACTCCTTCACGTGGGAAATCGACTGGGACGGACGCGCGCCGGCCACGGAGACGCAGTTCCTGCCCGAGCGGCCGGACCCGTCGCTGCCGGAGCTCTGGACGCCCTCGGTCCGGCTCGTCGCCGGCCCCCGGGGTTTCCGGTGCACCTTTCGGGCCCGCCACAACTGCCGCGTCCACGAGATGGATGCCCCCAAGGGCCGGCTCCTGCACCTCACCCTTCCGTTCAAGGATAGGCTCAAAGGGCCCGACGAGTGGGCCCGCGTCGAGACCCGCCCGGTGGTCCACCTGCACACGGGCAAGGACCACAAGGACGAGTACGACCTGCTGGCGCGTACCGAAGTCGACGGTCTCGGGAGGAAGGTCTACCGGCTGGTCCTCCAGGGCGCCCACGGCCTGGCGACGAAGCCGAAGAAGCTGAAAGGGGGGAAGGGGAAGAAGAAGAGCGCTACCAGCTATTAGCGATTAGCAATTAGCTCTTAGAGAATGCACTCAGAACGGATGTCGTTCTCCTAACGGCTAACACCTAATAGCTCCATCTATGGATGCTCCTCCTCCCCCGCCCGCGTCCACAGTTGGATCTCCTCCCTCGTCAGCCCCCCGCGCGGGAGCAGCCTCGCGTCCTGGAAGCCCCACTCGTCCACGTCGACGAGGTACTGCGTGCGTGAGAGGAGCGTCCCCTGGCAGACCCGTCCGTCGACGCCCTCGTCGCGCTCCACGCGGCCGAGTAGCTCCCTCATCACCCGATTCGGGATCCGGTGCTTCTCCGACGGATAGGTGAACCCGAAGAGGACGAGGTGGGCGAGGAGCACCCGCCAGTGTTCCTGAAAGAGGTCGAGAAGGTGGTCCCAATCGAGGGTGTCGGCGCACTTCAGAAGGAGATGCGCGACGTCGGCGCCGTCGAACCGCTCCCGCTCCATGATGAACGACTTGCTCCAGATCATCTCCTCGGCCGGGCAGATCAGCACCGGAACCCCGAGGACCTCCCGCTCGACAGCCCGGCGGAACCAGGTATCATCCACCCGGGCGTAACCGTTGGCCGAGCGGAAGATGATGTCGAGGGAGTCTTTGCCGAAGAAGGCCTTGCCGAGCCAGTGGGCGAAGGATTGGGTCCGGAACCCCGATTCCTT
>JACRCS010000186.1 GCA_016218905.1 Deltaproteobacteria bacterium | reverse complement strand
GGACGCGTGGAGGGCCGTGACCTCGCTCCAATGGGCGGAGCCCGTCCTCGTGACGACCGAGCCCGATGCCCCGGAGTGGCGACGCTCACGGCTCCGGCGAGTCCGGCCGCAGGGTTCGGGAGACCTGGGTGAGCGGCTGATGCGGGCAATGAGTGACGCTCTCGGCACTTCCCGCGCCGTGATCGCGATCGGTGCCGATTCGCCGGGACTGCCCACCGAGTATCTCGAAGCCGCCCGCCTGGCTCTCGAGTCGTCGGACGCCGTTCTCGGGCCCGCGAAGGACGGGGGCTTCTATCTGATCGGGCTGCGCCGAGCGCCTGGGAATCTCCTCGACGGGCTACCGTGGAGCTCGGCGGAGACCTTCGAGCGGACCTGGAACCGACTTCTCGAGCGGGGGCTCTCCGTCCACGTCCTGCCGGACTGGTTCGACGTCGACCATTCGGAGGACCTCGTCGGCCTCCGACGCCGGCTCGTGCGCGGAGACATCGACGCCCCGTCCACGGCAAGGGCGCTCGCGGGTTTGGCTCCAGAGCCGTCCCGGGTCTCGATCGTCATCCCAGCGCTCGACGAGGAGGCGCGCATCGAACGCCAGCTCCACTCGCTCAGCGGGTCCGGGGCCTGGCACGAGGTCATCGTCGTCGACGGCGGCAGCCGCGATCGGACGGTCGAACGGGCTCGAGGCTTTCCGGGCGTGCGGGTGATCGAGTCGCCACGTGGGCGCGCACTCCAGATGAACGCTGGCGCGCGGGTGGCGACCGGAGACGTCCTCCTGTTTCTCCACGCGGACGTCGAGCTGCCGCCCGGCGCCCTCGAGCAGGTCACGGCCGCGCTCGCCGACCCGGCGACGGTGGCGGGAGCGTTCCGGACGTGGACGGTCGAGGACGGCCCTCCGTGCCGGCTCGGACCCCTTCTGCACCTGGCCGATCTCCGGTCGCGCTACACGGGCCTGCCGTATGGCGACCAGGCGATCTCCGTGCGGGCCGGAGTCTTCGAGAGGATCGGCGGCTATCCCGACCAACCCCTCATGGAAGACCTGGAGCTGAGCCGCCGGCTCCGGAAGGCGGGGAAGATCCGCACCGTTCCGGCAAGCGTCCGGGTCTCGGGTCGACGCTTCCAGTCCCGGCCGATCTACTACTTCCTTCTCGTCAACGTCCTGCCGGTACTCTACGGGGCCGGCATTCCCCCCGGGCGGCTCGCGCGTCTCTACGGCGACCCTCGATGACGCCGCGGCGAAGGGTGGACTGGTCCGGCCAGGAGGCCCGGTCGCATCGGAAGGTGAAATCGTGAAGCAAGGGCATGGACTTCAGCGTCGCATGACGTTCTACCTGGTCTTTCTGGCGACCGTCTTCCTGACGCTCGCCGCCGAGATCACGTCGTTCCTGCGGGGGCCTCGCGTGACGGGTGCCCTGACGGACGTCGCCGGGACCCAGGCCGGTCGAGTCGTGGCGGCGGTCGTCTCGCTCATCGTCGTCAAGGTATGGGTCATGCTCGGAATCCTCCTCGCGGCCCTCGCCCTGGTCTTCTTCCTGTTCATGAAGAAGGTCACGGGGCCGCTCCGGAGAATCCTCGAGGCGACCGACGAGATCAGCGCCGGCAACCTCTCGGTCCAAGTCTCGGTCGTCGGCGCCGATGAGCTCGGCAGGCTCGCGCAGGGGATCAACGGACTGGCGGCCAACACCCAGGAGCTGCTCCTGCTCTCTCGGCAGGTCGCCGCACGGGCGCAGAAGGGCCTCGGGCGGGTGCGGTCCGCACCGGACGGCGTGCAGCGGGCGGAGGCTCTCGCCGAGCTCGAAGGCTCGATCGAGGAGCTCGAGCGCCTGATCGAGGAATTCGGGCAGAGCTTCTTCAGCGGGGCGCCGCACCCGTGAGCCTCCTCGCGTTTCCCGCGGGAGTCGCGATTGCCACGGTGGCGATCTTCGCCGGTATCGGCGGCGGGATCCTCTGGATGCCGCTCCTGATCTCCTTCTATCGCCTCCCTCCTGCGGAGGCGGTCACCTGCTCGCTCGTCATCCAGACGTTCGGTCAGCTGAGCGCTTCGGCCGCGCACCTCCACGCCGGACTCATCGACCGGGGGCTCGTCGTGAGGCTGCTGCCTTACGTTCTTCTCTCGGCCGTGGCGGGCACGGCCGTCGGGCCCCTGATTCCCGAACAGCTGCTCCAGGTGTCCGTCGGCCTCCTCACGTTTCTCGTCGTCTACGTCTTCCTGCGCGGCGACGACTTCCACGAGGACACGGGTGGCGACGTGATCGATCCGGCCGGCCTGGGCGCCGTGAAGCGGATCACCGTGGTCGGGGGTCTACTGTCGGCCATCATGTCCGCCGGCCTGGGCGACTGGCTCGTTCCGGCGCTGCACCAGCGCTGCCGCCTCCGGATGGCCCGGTCGGTTGCGACCGGCGTCGCCGTCATGGCGAGCGTCTCCATCATTTCAGCGGCGCTCCAGGTCGCGAGCGGGCGGACGATCGACCTGTCGATCGTCGTGCCCGCGTCCGCGGGCGTCCTCGTCGGAGCGCAGATCGGGGCGCGCCTTCACCACCTCGTCCCGGGCCGGCTCTTGAAGGAGGTCGTCGTCCTCATCCTCGTCCACTTCGCCGCCCACGTCACATTCGACGCGTTCTAGAGGCGGGCCCGGCCTCAGCCGGCCGCGCGGCGGGCCGCAAGGATTCCCTGGACGAGCTCCTCGGGAACGTCGTCTGGCACCGGGCCGGACGGGTCGGCGAAGGCGACCCCCTCGAGCTCGATCGTCCGGACGTAGGAGTCGACGTAGTCCCGGCAGGCGCGGCACATCGCGACGTGCCGGTCGAAAGCCCTGCGCTCTTTCGCTGTCAGGTCTTCCTCGACGTAGCGCGAGAGGAACTCGTTCAGCTCCCGGCAAGTGATCATCGGGCCCATCAGGCCCATGACGGCCCACATCACCCGGTGGATCATCCGGCGCATCGTCCGGGAGAACCGACCG
>JACRCS010000185.1 GCA_016218905.1 Deltaproteobacteria bacterium | reverse complement strand
CCCCATGGGCGGCGCCGGGCCGGAGCCCGTCGGGTCGGGGGAGTACTGCTACGTCGACGGGACCGGCGAAGTCCTGTGCCGGCTCGAGTTCCGGCAGGCCGAGAAGACCAAGCTCACCGGCGAGACACGCGACTGCCTCTTCCTGGTCCAGGGGAACCGGAACACCCCGCGCTCACAGGTGGAGTCGACGCTGCAGCGCCTCATCGATCAGCTCCTGTTCTACTGCGGCGGCCAAGTGGAACACCGGTGGATCGCCGGCGCGTGACCCATCGCTGCCCGCGCCGCGCTGCCGCGCGGCGCGGGTTGTGCCTCCTACCACGTCCGCGTTGCTCTGAGCACAACGCCCAACCGAGCGTCCCCGTTCAGGGCCGCTTCGATCCCCGATCGTCTCGTCACATCAGCCCTCCCTTCCTTCCCAAGACGCGTGCGGGAGGTCCTCCTGCCCCGCCTCCGCACCGCCCGAGTCGCCTCGGCCGCGGCAGCGCTGAGGCGAGAGGCGCCCCGGAGCATACACTCGAGGCCCGCCGGACGGAAGTACTTGTACCACAGGAACAAATGTTGTATATAAGGAAAATGTTGGTTCGGCGCCTCTTTCCCGCACGCGGAGGGCAGCAATGAACACGAGAGGTGGTGGCGAGGGCATTGCCCACATTCTCTGGGAACTGAAGGCAGGCAAATCCGCTCTGGATGTGTGCAAGGCGTATGGCATCTCCGCTGAGGCACTGGAGTCCTGGCGCAAGGATTACGGCGGCTTGGCCCCCCGCGAGATCGACCGGGCACGGAGGGTCGAGGAAGACGTGGTGCTGCAGCGCACCCGTGGCGGTTCCCGGAGTTAGGGGAGAGCGCTACCGCCGACCCTGTCGCAGCGGCGTCAGTAGGGATTCCAGACCGTTTGTCTTGATCTCGTAGGCGAGACCCAGGAGCTTTCCCAGCGGCCCTCGGGGGAAGCCGCGTCGGGAGAGCCACACGAGGTACGGCTCCGGAAGGTCGAGCAGGCGCCGCCCCTCGTAGCGGCCGTAGGGCATGCGCGCGTCGGCGAGCCGCAGGAGGACCGACGGGTCGCCCCGCTCGCTCACCCCTGCGGAGTCGGGCGGAGCTCCCCCGGGCCGGCCCTGGGAGCGAGTCACGCCGAGTCTGTGGGATCAAGGACCTTGTTCATGGCAACGAGACTATCGCAGCAGGAAGCTGGGCTGAAGCTCTTTTTGGGGCGCGACAGCTAGCTCAGAAGACGCCCCTTGCGCCGCGGCGCGAAACCCAACGGACGCGAACGGGTGGCCGAAGGCTCCACGGGGCATGCGGCGGGCGCCACCTCCTGGTCCAGGATCGCGATCCGGTGGACCAACTCCAAGAGGGCCTCCCGAAGAGGAGGCGGCGGATCGAGGAAGCGAAGTCCCATTCCGGGCTCCGACGCGTCGCCCGGGGTTCCGACCCAGACGACCTGGGCCGCCACGGCCACTTCATGGAGGACTCCGACAGTGAAGACGAGTTGGAGAACCGTGCCCACGGGCGCCGGAGCCTCGGTCGATACGAACATGCCGTCGGCCGAGATGTCGCGGCTGCAGGAGATCAGATAGTTGCCTTCATGGGAGTAGTCGACGCGAAACCGGGCCACGACACGCGGGACTGCTCTCGAACCCTGGATCGACATGTCTTTCCCCTTTCGGGTAGGCTCCTGGCCCCGGGCGACTGGGTGGGGGCCCCCTCAAGTCCTCTTGCCCCGACCCCAGATCCGGGCCCCGCGGTACCCTGGCACCGGCACCTCCGGAGCGCTTCTGCGCGCGCTTCGGACGGCGGCAACCCGGTGCGTGTCTATCGATCGGCCACCGCCCCCAGAAGTTGAGCCGTGCGGGAGCCGTTGTCGCCGTTTCCTCAAGGCGTCGACTCGGGCTACAATCCGTCCCTCCGACGGACCCTCCCGCGCAGTGGCCCTCATCCCCCTTGGGCGCGCGCCCAGGCATCGACGTCACCGAGACCACGGTGTTGGACATCGGACCCGGGAACTCGATCGCCGGGGGTGTGCTCCCCGTGCACTTGCGGAGCGGGCATGAAGCTCATCGATCTCCGGGTGTTGAGGGCGCTCAGCGCCCGAGCCGCCTCCTCGACGCGGGGACGGGCCAACCACAACCTGCACCTGCGCCTCGAGGACCCCGTTCAGCGGTTCCTCAACGCCATGGAGCCGGGGACCTACGTGCGGCCCCATCGGCACGGGCCGGGGCGCTGGGAGCTGTTCCTGGCCCTGGCAGGAGGAGCCGCCGTGCTCTGCTTCGTCGAGACCGGCCGAGTGGGGGAGAGAGTGGAGAACTGCGCCCGAGGGCCGGTGCTGGCCGTTGAGGTGGGGGAGGGCTCGTGGCACGCGGTCGCGAGTCTCGCGCCCGGCACGGTCCTCCTCGAGCTGAAACCCGGCCCCTACGTTCCAGCCTCCGACAAGGACTTCGCGGCCTGGGCGCCGGCGGAGGGAGGGTGCGGGGCGCCCGAGTTCGCGGCCTGGCTTCTCGCGGCCCGCGAAGGAAGTCTTCCCCCGGGGCGTTCGACGTGAGGCGGGCCCTCTGGCTGACCTGGGTCCTTGCCTGCGCCGCGGCCCGGTTCTGAGGTGGAACATATGGCCACGACCAACGCCCAGCGGTTCCTCAAGCAGAAGAAGGTTCCTTACGAGGTGCGGGAGTACGACTTCAAGGCCAAGGGCGCCGACTACGCAGCGGAGGCTCTGGGCTGGCCCCCGGAGGCCATGATCAAGACCCTCGTGGTGGCGCTCTCGGACGGGAGCCACGCGCTGTGTCTCTTGCCGGCCGGGGTGGAGTTGTCCCTCAAGACCCTGGCCCGAGAGGCGGGCGTGAAGTCGGCGCGGATGACGACCCCCGAGGAGGCCGAGAAGCTCACAGGCTACCGCGTAGGCGGCATCAGCCCCTTCGGCACACGAAAGACGCTGGCCGTGTGGCTGCACGCCCCCCTGCTCGCCTTCGAGACGGTGGGGATCAACGGGGGCCACCGCGGGCTCATCGTGTTCCTCGACCCCAAGGCTTTTCCGGAGACCCTGGGAGCCCGAGTAGCGAACCTGGCGGCGTAACGTTGCTCGCGGAGACCCGTTCTCGCGCCGCGGCGAGCCCTTTCCCTACAGGAGTCGGTGCCCATGGACGACGTTCTCTTCCAGATCGCCTCCCAGGAGGAGGCGACGCTTTCCACCCTCTTCGAGTTCCTCCGAATCCCCACCGTGAGCGCCGACCCTTCTCTCTCCGGCGAGGTGAAGCGGGGCGCGATGTGGCTCGCGGACCGCTTTCGGGAGGCGGGATTCGCGGCGGGTGCCCACCCCACGGGAGGGCATCCCGCGGTCGTGGCCGAGTGGCGCGGTGCCAAGGGGGCACCGACGGTGCTCGTCTACGGCCACTACGACGTCCAGCCCGCAGAGTCCCTGGACGCCTGGACCTCGCCCCCCTTCGAGCCGGTCGTCCGCGACGGCAACATCTGCGGCCGCGGCGCAAGCGACGACAAGGGCCAACTTCTCTGCCACCTGGCCGGTGCGGCGGCGCACCTCAAGGCACGTCGCCGACTGCCGGTGAACCTCGTCTTCCTGATCGAGGGAGAGGAGGAGTCGGGGAGCGTCCACCTGGAGCCCTTCCTGGAGGCGAACCGCGAGCGCCTCACCTGTGACGCCGTGGTGGTGAGCGACTCGAGCCAGTTCGCCGCCGGCGTGCCGGCGCTGACCTACGGCCTCCGGGGTCTCGCCTACCTGGAGGCCATCCTCACCGGGCCGGACCACGACCTCCACTCCGGCTCCTTCGGCGGCGCGGTGCGGAATCCCGCGAACGCCCTGGCGGCCATGATCGCGGCGCTGCACGACGACACCGGGCGGGTCGCGATCCCCGGCTTCTACGACGACGTACGCCCCCTGGAAGCGTGGGAGCGAGAGGCCTTCAGGCACCTCCCCTTTGACGAGGCGGCCTATCGCCGCGGCCTGGGCGTCGACGCCCTTTGGGGCGAAGCGGGCTACTCGACCCTGGAGCGAGTGTGGGCCCGGCCCACCCTCGACGTCAACGGCTTGTGGTCCGGCTACTCGGGAGAAGGCGCGAAGACCGTGCTCCCGTCCAAAGCCGGTGTGAAGCTCTCGTGTCGGCTGGTGCCCGATCAGGACCCCGATCGGGTGGCCGGGCTCCTGGAGGACCGGCTGCGCGCGCTCTGTCCGCCCGGCTGCACCGTGGAGGTCCGCCGCCTCCACGGCGCCCGGCCGGTGCTGACGCCGGTGGACGTGCCTGCGGTGGCCGCCACGCGCCGAGCCGTCCAGCGCGCCTTCGGCGCGGTGCCGGTCTTCATCCGCGAGGGCGGGTCGATCCCGGTCGTGGAGACGTTCGGCAGGATGTTCGGTGCCCCGGTCGTGCTCTTGGGCTTCGGCCGGCCCGACGACCGGGCCCACGGCCCCGACGAGAAGCTGAACCTGGGCGACTTCCGCGCGGGCGTCCGCGCGAGCGCGTGGCTGTGGGAGGAGTTGGGGAAGGGCGGCGCGTGAGCTCCCTCACCGCGCGCTCCTGGCCGATCCTCTTCCTCCTGCCGCTTCTCCTGGGCGCCAAGGGGCCCCTGCCCAGCCGGGTGCCCCAGGAGTTCGAGTTCACGCGGCTCAACCGGTCCTACCGCGATCTGGCCGGGGGCGCGGCCCCGGTCGAGTCGGGCCCCCTGCGGATCGACCTCTCGTCCCCTCACCAGGACGTCGCGCTCTCGCGCCACCGGTTGCGGCTCGTCCCTCGGGGCGACGGGACCCACGACGCCGAGCTGTGGGTCCGATTCCAGGGCCGCGGGCGCCTCGAGGCCCGGGTT
>JACRCS010000025.1 GCA_016218905.1 Deltaproteobacteria bacterium | reverse complement strand
TGTCGCGCATCACCTCAAGCTCGTACTCCTTCCATCCTATGATCGATTCTTCGATCAGCACTTCGCTCACCGGGGATTGCTCCAGCCCCCAGGCGAGGTAGCGCTCGAACTCTTCACGGTTGTAGGCGATGTTGCCGCCGGAGCCGCCCATGGTGAACGAGGGGCGCAAAATTGCCGGAAAGCCGACGGTTTCGACGATGCGAAGCCCCTCGGAGAGGTTGTGCGCGTAGCCGGAGCTGGGCAGGTCAAGCCCGATGCGCTCCATCGCCTCTTTGAACTCGGCGCGATCCTCCGCCTTCTGGATGGCGGGGAGCTTCGCCCCGATGAGCTCGACGCCGTACCGGTCGAGCACGCCGAGCTTCGCGGCTTCCACGGCGACGTTGAGCGCGGTCTGGCCCCCGAGGGTCGGTAGCAGGGCTTGCGGCCGCTCCCGCTCGATGATCTTCTCCACGGCCTCGGCCGTCACCGGCTCCACGTAGGTCCGGTGGGCCATCTCGGGATCGGTCATGATCGTGGCGGGGTTCGAGTTCAGGAGGACCACCGTGTAGCCCTCCTCCCGGAGCGCCTTGCACGCCTGGCTCCCGGAGTAGTCGAACTCGCACGCCTGCCCGATGATGATGGGGCCTGCACCGAGGATCAGGATCTTTTCGATGTCGGTTCGCTTGGGCATGGCTGGCAACTTCCGTAAGGCGTGAGGTGTGACGAGCGAGAACGGCTACTCTTCCTGGGTCCACCCTTCCGTGAGACCGAGGCGGTCGAGGATCTCGACGGCCCGGGCGTAGTCGGCGGGGTCGACTGCCCTCCCCCACTCGGGATCTCCGACGGCCCGGTGCTTCGGAGCGTACTGGTTCATGAGCGACACCGGCACGCTCGGGGAGAGGTCCCAGGCGATGAACTCGAGGGCGGTGCGCGTCTCCTCGAGCCGCCCGGGAAGCATCAGGTGGCGAACGATCAGCCCCCTGTAATAGGACTCCCGGAAGGCCCCCACCTGACGGAAAGACTCCCGCAGGGCCGCGCGATTCGCCTCGGGGTAGTCCGGCGCCCGGGAGCCCGCCCGGGCCGACAGCGGGACCGCGTAGCGAAGATCCATGAGGTAGACGTCCACGATCCCTTCGAGCAGGACGAGGACTTCGGGCCGCTCGTATCCCGAGGAATTGTACACCACCGGCAGCGCGAAGCCGCGCTCCCGGGCGGCCGCCAAGCCCGCGACGAGGGCGGGAAGGGCGTGGCCGGGAGTGACCCAGTTGACGTTGCGGGCGCCTCGAGCTTGGAGCTCGAGAAAGATCTCGCCGAGCCTCTCCGGATCCGCGGGGAAGCCGAGCCCCCCCTGGCTGATCGCGCCGTTCTGGCAGTAGAGGCAGCGGAGGCTGCAACCGGAGACGAAGACCGTCCCGGAGCCCTCCCGGCCCGTCTCCGGGTCCCTGCCGGAGAGCGGGGGCTCCTCGCCACGGTGGAGGCTGTAGCCCCCGAGGCGGAGGGTGCCGTCTTCGCCGCAGATCCCCTTCTCGCCGGCCTCGCGCCGGGCGCCGCAGCGCCGGGGGCAGAGGACGCACGGGTCCGAGAGGGACCGGAGCTTCCCCGCGATGGCCCGGAGGTGGTCCACGTCCCTTCGGGTCATCGAAGTCCGGGGCGGGGGCCCACGGCCCTCCCCGCCACGCCGGATCGCCGGAGGCCACGTATCGGGAGCAGCGGTTACCCTGCCCGCTCCATCATCTGGGCGAAGCGCCGGAAGAGGTACGCGGCGTCGTGGGGGCCCGGGCTCGCCTCCGGATGGTACTGCACGCTGAAGAGCGGGTACTTCTTGTGGCGGATGCCTTCCACCGTCTGATCGTTCAGGTTGATGTGGGTCACCTCGACCGCTTCGGCGTGCTCGGAGTGGCGGAGGCTCTCCAGATCCACGACGAAGTTATGGTTCTGGCTCGTGATCTCCACCTTCTCCGTCGAGAGGTCCTTCACCGGCTGATTGGCCCCGTGATGGCCGAACTTGAGCTTCCTCGTCGTGCCCCCCAGCGCGAGCCCGATGATCTGATTCCCGAGGCAGATGCCGAAGATCGGCTTCTTCCCCATGAGCTTTCGGACGGCCTCGGCCGCGTACGGCACGCACTGCGGATCGCCGGGACCGTTGGAGAGGAAGACGCCGTGGGGGTCGAGCGCCAGGACCTCCTCCGCCGTCGTCCTCGCCGGGACGACCGTGACGTCGCAGCCCACGGACGTGAGTTGCCTCAGGATGTTGTACTTGACGCCGAAGTCGTAGGCGACGACGCGGAAGTCGCCGGGGCGCCTCGGCTTCCGGTATCCCTCCCCCACCGCCCAATCGGCCGTGTCCCAGTGAAAGGGAGCCTTGCAGGTGACCTCGGCGACGAGATCCCTGCCTTCGATCGTCGGCGCCACGCGGGCCTTCTCGACGAGGCTCGAGCCCTCCAGATCTTCGGTCGAGATCACGCCGATCATGGCGCCGTGCTCGCGGAGGTGCTTCGTCAGGGCCCGCGTGTCGATGCCCTGGATGCCGACGATGCCCTGCTCCCGGAGGAACTCATGGAGGCTCTTGGTGGCGCGCCAGTTGGAGGGCGTCTCCCACGCCTCCTTGACGATGAAGCCCTCCACGTGGATCCGCGAGGATTCGAAGTCCTCCGGGTTCACGCCGTAGTTCCCGATTTCCGGGTAGGTCATGACGACCATCTGCCCCTTGTACGAGGGGTCGGAGAGGACCTCCTGATAGCCCGTCATGCTCGTGTTGAAGACGACCTCTCCCGAGGTCTCGCCCTCGGCGCCGAAGGACCACCCTGCGTAGGTCGTCCCGTCGGTGAGGGCGAGGAGAGCCCTTCTCATCCGATGATCTCCGCGGTCTTGAGGTTCTCGGCCGTGATCCGGCCGTTCCGGTACACTGTTCGCCCTGCGACGAGCGTCTGGACCGCCCTTCCCCGAAGCTTCATGCCGGCGAAGGGACAGTTGCGCGCCTTCGAGTGGAAGGACCCGGGATCCACCTCGAAGTCTGCGTTGACGTCAACCAGGACGACGTCGGCGGGCGCGCCGGGCGAGAGGGTGCCGCCCGGGAGTCCGAGTACGCGCGCGGGACCCGCCGTCAGAGCGGCGACGACCCGCGAGAGGCTCGCGAGCCCTTCATGGACGAGCCGCAGCGCGAGCCCGAGGCTCGTCTCCAGCCCGATCACGCCGTTGAGCGCCGCCTCGAACTCGCACTCCTTCTCGTCCCGGCAGTGAGGGGCGTGATCCGTGGCGATCGCGTCGACGATCCCGCGGGCGACCGCCCGCTGGGCGGCCTCCAGATCCGGGATCTCCCGGAGGGGCGGGTTCATCTTGTAGACTGAGTCGAAGGTCCGGACGTGGTCGTCCGTGAGTGTGAA
Source organism: Deltaproteobacteria bacterium (assembly GCA_016218905.1). The sequence goes on along the minus strand of JACRCS010000025.1, from coordinate 2,815 downwards.
GTAGTGGGGCGCGGTCTCGCCCGTCACCCGGATCCCCCGGCGTTTGCCCCAGCGGAGGAAGTCGAAGCTCCCGCGCGTCGAGAGGTGCGCCAAGTGGAGGCGGCCCCCCGTCCGGCGCGCCAGCAGGAGATCGCGGATCACCATCGTCTCCTCGGCTTCGGGAGGGATGGCGGGAAGTCCCAGGTGGGCCGACGTGAGGCCCTCGTTCATGAAGCCGCCGGCCGCGAGGTCCAGATCCTCGCAGTGGCTGATCACTGTCAGGCCGAAGCCCTTGGCGTACTCCAGGGCCCGCCGCATCATCAGCGGTGAGGTCACCGGGCGGCCGTCGTCCGTCACGGCGACGCAGCCGGCTTCCGCCAGGAGCCCCATCTCCGTCAGCTCCTGCCCCTTGAGCCCCTTCGAGATCGCGCCAACCGGGTAGACTCGGCAGACGCCCTCCTGCTCGGCCTTTTCGAGGATGTAGCGGGTGACGGCCGGATCATCGTTCACCGGATCGGTGTTCGGCATCGCCGCCAGGGACGTGAAGCCCCCGGCCGCCGCCGCCCGCGTTCCGGTAGCGACGGTCTCCTTGTACTCGTACCCGGGCTCCCGGAGGTGGACGTGCATGTCGATGAGGCCGGGGAACGCGTGGAGACCGGAGGCATCGAGGACGGGACGGCCGCCCGGGTCGATCTCCGGCGCGACGGCGAGGATCTTCCCCTCCTCGACGGCGATGTCGCGCCGGCCGTCGATCCCGTTGGCGGGGTCGACCACGTGGGCGCCTCGGATCACGAAACCCATTCGGACCGTCCTCCTCCCGAGAGCAGGTAGATCACCGCCATCCTCACGGCCACACCGCTCTCCACCTGGTCGAGGATCACCGAGCGCGCGCCGTCGGCGAGCTCGGAGGCGATCTCGACGCCCCGGTTGATCGGCCCGGGGTGCATGACGATGGCGTCGGGCGCCGCGCCTTCGAGCACCTCCTCGTTGAGCCCGAAGAACCGCGCGTACTCGCGAATGCTCGGGAAGGAAGCCTTTCCCAGCCGCTCCTTCTGGATCCGGAGCGCCATCACGACGTCGGCCCCTTCCACGGCCTCTTCGATCCGGCTCGTCGCGGTCACCCCCATCCGCTCGGCCTGGGGCGGGAGCATGGTGGGCGGACCGCAGACACGCACCTTCGCCCCGAGCTTCGTGAAGGCGTGGATGTCCGAGCGCGCGACCCGGCTGTTCAGGATATCGCCGACGATCGCCAGCGTGAGCCCCGCGATCCGGCCCTTGTGCTTGCGCACCGTGAAGAGGTCCAGCAGCGCCTGGGTAGGATGCTCGTGGCGGCCATCGCCGGCGTTCACGACCGCGGCCTTCGTCCGCTGGGCCACGAACTCCGCCGCCCCGGCCGCGCTGTGCCGGATTACGAGGATGTCGGGGGCCATGGCCTCGATGTTCTTGACCGTGTCGAGAAGTGTCTCCCCCTTGGAGACCGAGCTCCCGGAGCTCGAGAAGTTGACTGAATCGGCCGAGAGCCGCTTCTCGGCGATCTCGAAGGAGACGCGCGTGCGCGTGGAAGCCTCGAAGAAGAGGTTCACGACCGTCTTCCCGCGCAAGGTCGGGACCTTCTTCACGTCCCGCCTCGAGACCTCCGCGAAACCTTCCGCGGTGTCGAGGATCGAGACGATCTCCTCCGCAGAGAGCGGCTCGATGGCCAGGAGGTCCTTGCGGGCGAAGCTCATCCTCACCCCTCTCTCGGGCAGCGGACGCGCAGGCCCGCCTCGAAGCACTCCGGCTCCAGGAGGCTCACGGAGTCCTCACCGGACTCCTCTTTGAGCTTCACCTCCACCAGCTCCTCCCGGCCCGTCCGCACGGCGTGGCCCACGTAGTCGGGCTGGATGGGCAGCTCCCGGTGGCCGCGGTCGATCAGAACGGCGAGCTGGATTGCCCGAGGCCGTCCGAAGTCCATGAGGGCGTCGAGGGCGGCCCGGGTCGTCCGGCCGGTGTAGAGGACGTCGTCGACGAGGACGAGCACGCGGTCGTCGAGGTCGAAAGGGATCTCGGTGGGCCGGAGGACCGACTGGGGTCCCGTGCGAAAGAGGTCGTCCCGATAGAGGGTGATATCGAGCCGGCCGAGGGGGACCTCGACGCCCTCGGCCTGACGGATCTGCTCCCGCAGCCTCGCGGCCAGGATGTCGCCCTTGCGGACGACGCCGACCAGCGCCAGCCTTTCAGTGCCGCGGTTCCGCTCCAGGATCTCGTGGGCCATGCGAGCCAGCGTGCGGCGGATCGCCGCCTCGTTGAGGAGAACCCGGCGCGAGACCTCTACCGAAGTCATGGTCTCACCTCAAAAAAAAGACCTTCTCGGGAACCGGAGAAGGTCTCTTTGCACGCGGCAACACAACCGTTTCCTGGAGTCATTCCTTCCTCGGGGGGCTCGAACGAGGCGAAAGCGGACTATAGCACCCCCGGAGGAAGGGGGTCAACCCGCTACCCCTTCCCTTGCAATGAATTCCACGAGTGTGTTCAATAGGCGCTCGCACCGTCGAGTGGCGGCGTCCGGAGAGGTCGAATCTCTCGTCTTGCGACACCGTGATCGCTCACGCCCTTCCATGGGTGGCCGCTCACGCACGTCCTGTGCTGCGCGGCCCGAGCTCTTCCTGAGCTCGTACGCGATCCGACCCCATCGGGGGGCTCGACTCCGGACCTCTAACCGACCGAGGGAGGGCAATGGATATCCTGACACGCACGGCCGAGCTCCTCGCCGCGGGAGAGACCTTCTGCGTCGCGACCGTTCTGGTTTCCGCGGACGAGCGCCTGCCGGCCGGCACCAAGCTCCTCGTGCACCGCG
>JACRCS010000184.1 GCA_016218905.1 Deltaproteobacteria bacterium | reverse complement strand
GAACGTGGCGATCATGCTCGGCGGTGCGCCGGTGACGAAGGACGTGGCGACGCTCTTCGGCGCGGACGGCTACGCCGAGTCGGCGGGCAACGCCGTGTCGGAGGGGATCAAGATGATCGCCCGGCTCCGCGAGCTGCGCAAGGCCGAGCAGGCCAAATAGACCTCTGAGAATTTGATCCGGGGAGGGGTGCCTCCCTCGGAGAACGGAAAGGGGGGCTGGCGCCCCGGAAGGCGGCCCAGCCCTCCCCAAGGGAGGATGGACGGCAATGGACCAAGACAAGGCAATGGTGATCTTTCAACCCTCCGGGCGCCGGGGGGAGGTCTCCAAGGGAGTGACGGTCATCGAGGCGTCGCGCTTGATCGGCGTCGATATCGAGGCTCCTTGCGGGGAGAACAAGGTCTGCGGCAAGTGCAAGGTTCGCATCGAAGAAGGTGAGTTTCAGAAGTTCGGCGTCACGTCCTCGCGCAAGAACGTCAGCATCTGGCAGGAAGAGGAGGACAAATACCTCGACACCGCGGCCAGGGATGCCGGCTACCGGCTGGGGTGCGTGGCCAAGGTCCAGGGAGACCTGCTGGTCTTCGTTCCGGAGGAGTCGCGCAAGGGCAAGCAAGTCGTGAGCAAGGCGGCGCGTGACATCCCCATCCTGCACAATCCGGCGGTCAAGACGTACTACGTCGAGGTGGACAAGCCCACCTTCGAAGAGCCCACGGGCGACTTCGAGCGCGTGTGCAACGAGCTGGAGCGGCAGTTCGGCTTGACGAACCTGCGCATCGACATCCAGGCCCTGCGGCAGCTCCCGAACGTGCTCCGTCAGGGGAACTGGAAAGCAACGGTGAGCGTCTGGCAAGACCAGGAGATCATCCGGGTCAAGGCGGGGGCGAGCGAGCACCATTACGGCCTCGCGGTGGACATCGGCACGACGACCGTGGCCGGGTACTTCTGCGACCTCTCCACTATGGCCGTGCTCGACACGGTCTCGTTGATGAACCCCCAGTGCAAGTACGGGGAGGACGTGATGGCCCGCATCACGTTCTCCATGACGACTCCGGACGGATTGCAGCGGATGAGCGACGACCTGGTCGAGGGCCTCAACTGGCTCATCGATCAGGCGATTGAGGGCACGCACCCGCCCAAGAAGAAGAAGAAGGACGGCGAGGTGGTCGAGATGCCCGTGGAGGGTCAGACCTACCTGCGGCTGTCCAGGGAGGACGTGGAAGACGTCGTGCTCGGGTGTAATACCGCCATGCACCACATCCTCCTGCAGCTCAACCCCGAGTACGTGGGTCTGGCCCCCTTCCCGCCGACGATTCACCACAGCCTCGACATCAAGGCACGAGACCTGGGGATCAAGATCAACCCGTCGGCGTACATCTACGTGCTGCCCAACGAGGCCGGGTTCGTCGGGGCCGACAACGTCGGAGTGCTCATCGCCGAGACGCCATACAAGTCCAATGACATGCAGTTGATCATCGACATCGGGACCAACGGCGAGCTCGTGCTGGGCAACAAACACAAGCTGATCTCCTCCTCCTGCGCCACGGGTCCGGCGCTGGAGGGCGCACAGATGGCCTTCGGCATGCGTGCCGCGCCGGGCGCGATCGAGCGGATCAAGATCGATCCCGCGACCCACGAGGTGGACTACCGCGTCATCGGGCACGACCGGTGGAGGAGCGAGTCCAAGCCCGAGGAGATGCAGACGAAGGGGATCTGCGGATCGGGAATCCTCGACGTGCTGGCCGAGCTTTACCGGGCAGGGGTCATCACGAAGACGGGTGTGTTCAACAAGAAGAACCAGAAGTCGAACCGCTACCGGAAGGGCGATCAGGGCCAGACCGAGTTCGTCCTGGCCTGGGCCGAGGAGAGCAGCATCGGGAAGGACGTTACGATCACCCAGAAGGACCTGCGGCAGATTCAGCTGGCCAAGGGAGCCTTGTACGCCGGCTGTAAGCTGATGATGCGGCGGATGGGGGTGGAGCAGGTGGACGTCATAAAGATCGCCGGATCGTTCGGCAGCCACGTGGACAGGGAGAAGGCTCTGGTCATGGGGCTCGTTCCGGATTGCGAGCTCTCCAAGATCGTCTCGGTGGGCAATGCCGCTGGCGACGGGTGCCGGGCCGCCTTGCTCGACCGCGAGAAGAGGATCGAGGCCAACTGGGTGTCTCGCAACGTAGAATACGTGGAGCTGACCGTCGAGAAGGACTTCCAGCAGCAGTTCATGGAGGCGATGCAACTGCCCCACATGAGCGACAAGTTCCCGCATCTGGAGGGTTTGGTCGCACCGGAGATTCTGCACCAGTAGTTGGGATCAGGGGCTTCCCGCGGAGGGAAGCCCCTGTCCGGCGCCTTCGGACAGCCTTCTCGAGACGATCCCTTCCGTTCTCCCTCGGGCGAAGAACGAAGCAGGAGGTGCTGGTGATGGGCGAATCGAGAGCCAAGAGTGAAGAGAACGTCTACTTCTTGGAGAGACTCTCCAAAGAGCGAAGAATCATCCAGGAAGTCCTGGAGATTGGTAAGAAATACAACGTCACGGATGCGCTCCTGATTCCTGTAGAGGAGATCTGCGTCGCCGAGTGGGTTCGCCTGAAGTGCAAGTACGGTTGCAATCAGTACGGATCCAGTTGGTGCTGCTCGCCGGAAACGCCCGAGCCAGAAAGGGTTCGGGCGATTCTGAAGGAGTACAGCAAGGCGCTGCTCCTTTGTACTCGTTCGAGCAATGCACAGTTCTACCGAGACAATCACAAGAAGAGGCGACAGCAGGTAAACAGCTGGAAGGGGACGCTCACGCTGGAGCGCCATCTGTTCTTGTCCGGGTATTACAAAGCCTTTGCGCTCGCCGCCGAACGATGTGCTCTCTGCAAAGAGTGTGCGTATCCGGAGCCATGCCGGTTCCCAACGAACAAGAGGCCCTCCGTAGAGTCGTTTTCGATCGATGTCTTCAAGACGATCGAAAATGCCGGGAAGAAGTGCACGGTGCACGACGACATCAAGTCAGAGTACAGCTGTTACAGCATCATTCTCCTCGAATAGGCGGTCTCCGATTCCGTGCCGGAAGATCCTCGGTCCCGGCAACACAAACCTCGCCAACCGGAGGCGGTTGCCCTTTCGGCACGGCGCCGCGTCTCCTGCCCTCCGTCTCACCCCGGCCCGTTGTTCTGGTGCTCACCCGCCCGTGACCCAGCTGCGTTGCGTCCAGGTCTTGAGTCGCGGTAGGTCGAACGACCGCGGCGGTGTCGAATAGAACATCGTCTCGAAGGGCCGAACGGAGGTCCCACCGTCTGGCCCGCCAGGTCGGCGAAACGGCAGAGGCACGTCCCGAGGCCGTGGAGCCTCCGGGTAAGGCTGTGTCACCCATGGACGATGGGGGGGAGAGAACTCGACCTGTTGCGTCGGACAATTCGGCCCACAGATGATAGTCGGATGGGCGGAGACACCATAAACTACGGTTTGTAAACCGCAGGCGAGCTGGGGAGAGCCCGGGCGAGACTCGCAGGTGAGGGCTTACGGCGCCGCAACTCGGAAGACGGAAAGGAAGCCGCCATGAAAGTGGGAGAAATCATGAATCGGGCGGTCAGGACCGTGGAACCTGGCACATCGGTCGGAGAGGTAGCCAGGGTCATGGTGCTCAACCGCATCGCCGGTGTTTTCGTGACGGAGGGAGGACGCCTGCTGGGGGTTGTTTCGGAGAAGGACATCCTCCGAGCGCTGTACCCCAGCTACATGGAGTTCGTGGACACGCCCGAAAGCCACATGGACTTCGAGGAGATGGAAGAACGGTACAACGAAATCAAAGGGCTGCGTGCCGAGAGACTGATGACGAAGACGATCGTTTCGGTGACACCGGAAACGCCGATCCTCAGGGCTGCGTCTCTCATGGTTCTGCACAAGGTGCGCCGACTGCCCGTGCTGGAGGCCGACGGGGGCGTCGTGGGGGTGGTCAGCCAGGGCGATGTGCACATGGCGGTGTTCGAACGGCAGTTTCTCCGGTGAACGGGCCATCCGGGGACGTCTGCAGACACAGAAGGGGGCAGTCACTGGGCTTTGCGCCTGGCACAAGAGGAGACTGCGGTCCCCAAGGAGTGCCAGGCAGGTCAGGACGCGCGCTTCGTCGGGTTCGTGCCAGGGAATGGGACGACGATAGCTACCGGGAAACCGTGGCGAGTGGCCCCGAAGGAAGGGGAGGGTCCTTGGGGACCCTCCAAGTCCACGAGGTGAGAGCGTGGGCGCGCGCTGATTCCCTGGGGATCCCATGAAACCGCTCTTGTTCTCCCCGCCGAACGGACCACCCGTCGACGGCGGGGCACGGGGCGCCGTGCCCCCCTGCTCCCGCCTTGCGAACGACCGCGTCCTCCTGCCACAGGGCGCGGTTTCGGGCGAGGACCGGGAGGGGGCCGTGCTCCAGGGACGGGCACTCCCCGGCACCCAGGGACAGGAGGCGAGAGAAACGGAGGAGTTGGTGTCGCGGGCCGGACAGCGGGGATGCCGCTCCTCGCGGGAGCACTTGGCGGGCACCGAAGAGCAGCCGGCCGCCGTGGTCAGAGGCCAGCGTGGATGCCGTTACTTCCGGGCAGCCACCACGGAGCCGGCTCTCTTGGAAGAGGGAGTGGAGGAGACGAGGGGCGGGGACCCCACGGCTCGGACGAGCCCGGAACTCGGCCGGACCGGCGGGTTCGTCCCCACGGGCCTGCGATCGATCGGGCGGCTCCGGATGCCGTCGTCCGACGAGACGCTCCGTGCCTGAGAGCCTGTTTCAGGTCTATTTCGCACCCTCGGGAAGGACCGTCCCAGCCCGAAGGGACGAGAGCCTGATGGCGCTCGCTCGAGCCACCGGGCTCCACATCAACGCGTCTTGCGGGGGGGACGGATCGTGTGGCACCTGCAAGGTGAGGGTGGTCCGGGGGGAGGTGGAAGGCGGGTTGGACTCGCGCCTTTCCCGCGTCGAGGTCGCGCAGGGGTACCGCCTGGCCTGCACGGCTCGGGTCCGGTCCGACCTCCGGGTCGAGATCCCCCTCTCTTGCGCCCTCGACCACACCGCGGTGGACAGGGGCAGGGCGGGCGAGCGTCGCAGGACCTTGCGGGAGCTCGAATCCCTTGAGGGCCTCCTCCAGGGCGCCCAACTGGACCCGGCGGTCTTCAAGCTTGCCGTCGAGCTGACGGCCCCGACGCGGGAGGACGCCCTGCCCGACCTGGATCGGTTGCTGGGCACGCTGAAACGACGTCACGGGATCGCCCCCGTGAGCGTGAGCTCGCGGGTCGTGAAGGGACTGGGACCGACCCTGCGCGCGTCGGGCTGGACGGTGACGACCACTCTCGTCAACCTGCGTCGAGGCTACCGGCTCCTTCGGGTGGAAGGGGGAGATACCTCCGCGCAGAGTTATGCCGTGGCCGTCGACATCGGCACGACCACGCTGGCGGCCCAGCTCCTGGACCTGGGGCGCCGCGGCGCCTCGTCACCGGGTGGCTGTTCCATCGGGGCCGCGTCGATGTACAACCCGCAGCTCGCCTATGGAGAGGATGTGATCAGTCGGATCCTCCAGGCGATGAAACCGGACGGAGTCGAGACCCTCCAGGCGACGCTGGTCCAAGGGGTCAATCAGCTCTTCGAGCAGCTCTTCGACGAGGCCGGGGTGTCGAGGGACCGGGTGAGCCACATGGTGGCCGCCGGGAATCCCACGATGACCCATCTCTTCCTCGGGCTCGACCCGCGAAGCATCCGAGAGGCGCCGTACGTGACGACGCTGTCGGATGTGCCGGTGTTTCGCGCTCAAGGCCTCGGCCTCTCCCTCGGGGATCACGTGCCCGTGTGGTGCTTTCCCCTGGTCGCCGCGTGGGTCGGCGGAGACGTGGTGGCGGGCGTCGTGGCTTCGGGGCTCTGGCAGCGCGCCGAGATCACGCTCTTCATCGACGTCGGGACGAACGGGGAGCTCGTCCTAGGCAACCGTGACTGGATGATGACGACCTCCTGCTCGGCGGGTCCGGCCTTCGAGGGGGCCGGGATCCGCTGCGGGATGCGAGCGGCCCGGGGTGCGATCGAGGCGATTCGCATCGACCGCGAAACCCTCGAGCCGTGCCTCGGCGTCATCGGCGAAGGGAAACCGACCGGGATCTGCGGCTCCGGGCTCATCTCCGCCGTCGCAGAGCTCTTCGCCGTCGGAGTCCTCGCGCCGAACGGACGCTACCACGAGCGGCCCGACAACGCGCGGGTGCGGTCGACCGCGCACGGTGGCAGGGAGTATGTCCTCGCCTGGGCGGGCGACACCGCGACCGGCGCCGAGATCGTCCTGACGGAGGCGGATGTGCAGAGCCTCATCCGTACGAAGGCGGCCATCTACGCCGGCTGCCGAGTCCTCATGAAGGCCGTGGGCGTTGGCTTTGACGAGATCGACCGCGTGATCATCGCCGGTGGGTTTGGTCGGTCCCTCGACCTCGACGACGCGATTCGGATCGGCCTGCTGCCGGCGCTGCCGACGGAGCGCTTCACCTTCATCGGAAACGGGGCGCTGTCGGGGGCCAGGCTCGTCTCGGCGAGCCATGACCTCTTCGACACGGCCCAGGAGGTGGCCCGGAGGATGACGCCTGTGGAGCTCGCCGACAACCCCTCGTTCCTGGAGGAGTACGTGGCGGCGTCGTTCCTGCCCCACACCGATTTCGGTCCCATCGAGCCGGGATCGTAACCCCGTAGGTCCCTTGTCGCAGAGAGGAGAGATCACCTTGGGTGACGTTGTCGAGAACCGCCTGCTGGCGCCCTCCGTTCATCGCCTGGTCGTGCGCGCCCCCGGCCTCGCCCGAAAACACCGCCCGGGCAACTTCGTCATGATCCGCACCTCAGACGACGGAGAACGCATCCCCCTCACCATCGCGGACAAGGACGTGGACGCCGGCACCATCACGCTCGTCTTTCAGGCCGTGGGGCGAACGACCGGAGAGCTGGGCGCCCTCCGCCCAGGGGATCGGGTCCTCGATCTCGTGGGCCCCCTCGGAAAACCAACCCACGTGGAGAAGTTCGACGGGGTGACGATCTGTGTGGGAGGCGGCATCGGGGTCGCTCCCGTCCATCCCATCGCCTGTGCCCTCCAGGGCGCGGGAAACCGTGTGATCTCCATCATCGGAGCCCGCACGGAGGAGTTGTTGATCCTGGAGAAGGAGATGGAGCGGGCGAGCGACGAGCTCTGGATCGCCACCGACGACGGCTCCCGGGGCCACCGGGGGTTCGTCACCGACCTCCTCCGGCGGGCGATCGAGCGGGAGGGACCGGAGAACGTTGCCCTGGTCATGGCCATCGGGCCGGTGCCGATGATGCGCGCCTGCGCGAAGACCACCGAGCCCTACGGGGTGCGCACCGAAGTGAGCCTCAACCCGATCATGGTCGACGCCACCGGCATGTGTGGAGGCTGTCGCGTGTCGGTGGGCGGCGAGACCAAGTTCGCGTGCGTGGACGGGCCGGAGTTCGACGGCCACAAGGTGGACTTCGACGAGCTTACGGCGCGGCTCCGGATGTACCGCGAGGACGAGAAGCGAGCGATGGAGATCTGGGGGGAGCGCTGCAGCACCAGGACGTGCCACTGACGCGACGGTGTCGGCCACTCCGGTCCACGAAAGTTTCTACGCCGCCCGCCGAGGGCCGACGGCTCCACAGGAGGTTTCCGACGATGGCCAAACCACAAGGCGCGCGCGTGCCCATGCCCGAGCAGAATCCTGGCGTTCGTGCCCGCAACTTCGAAGAGGTGCCCCACGGGTACACCCCGGACATGGCCCGGCGGGAGGCGATGCGCTGCCTGCAGTGCAAGAAGCCTGCATGCCGGAAAGGCTGTCCGGTCGAAGTTCACATCCCTGACTTCGTCGGTGCCGTCGCCGAGGGCGATTTCAGGCGGGCGGCGAGGATCCTGAAGGAGAAGAACAGCCTGCCCGCGGTGTGCGGTCGGGTCTGCCCCCAGGAGAGTCAGTGCGAGCTCCACTGCGTCGTCGGCCGGAAGGGCGAGGCGGTGGCGATTGGCCGCTTGGAAAGGTTTGCGGCCGATTGGGCGCGATGTCATGGAGAGACGGAACCCCTAGCCCCTGCCCCCCTCACCGGCAAGAGGGTGGCGGTCTTGGGCGCCGGCCCCGCGGGGCTCACCGTGGCCGGTGACCTGATCCAGAAGGGGCACGGCGTGACGGTCTTCGAGGCGCTGCACAAGCCGGGGGGCGTCCTCGTCTACGGGATCCCTGAGTTTCGGCTGCCCAAATCCGTCGTCGAGGCCGAGGTGGATTCCCTCGTCGCGCTCGGCGTCGAGATCCAGACCAACGCGGTCATCGGCAAGATCCGAACGGTGGAGGAACTCCTCGGGGAAGACGGTTTCGACGCGGTCTTCGTCGGAAGCGGCGCCGGTCTTCCCCGGTTTCTGGGGATCCCGGGCGAAAACCTCAACGGCGTCTACTCCGCCAACGAGTACCTCACCCGCTCCAACCTGATGAAGGCCTACCTCTATCCCCAGAGTCACACCCCGATCCTTCGGGGAAGGAGGGTGGCGGTCCTCGGTGGCGGCAATGTCGCCATGGACGCGGCGCGCACGGCCCTGCGGCTCGGCGCCGAGGCGTCGACCGTCGTCTACCGGCGGGGGCGCGAGGAGATGCCGGCCCGGGCGGAGGAGATCCACCACGCCGAGGAGGAGGGAGTGGAACTCAGACTCCTGACCAGCCCCCAGCGGGTCCTCGGCGACGGCAACGGCTGGGTCGTGGGGTTGGAGTGCGTCGCCATGGCGCTCGGCGAGGCGGACGAGTCCGGCCGCCGCCGTCCCCGGGCCGTCACCGGATCGGAGTTCACCCTCGACGTGGACCTCGTTGTGGTCGCCATCGGCAACGCGCCGAACCCCCTCGTCCCCAACACTACAGAGGCGATCGAGACGACCGAGCGTGGCACCATCGTCGCAGACCCGGAGACGGGCGAGACGACCATGAGGGGCGTCTACGCCGGGGGAGACGTCGTGACCGGCGCGGCCACGGTCATCCAGGCCATGGGCGCCGGCCGGCGGGCCGCCGATGCGATCCACCGGGCCCTGTCCGGCGACTGCGGTCGTGCCCGCGGCACGACGCTCGCCCCATCCGGGACCGGTTGTCGGGAGGCCCCGTGAGACAGCGCAGCCGTCGTCCTCCTTGGCCATGGAAGCCGGAAGGAAGGTACCAGCCGAGCCCCGCGAGGCATGGCCGATCGGGTCGCCTCACTGGTCGGTGTCGAACGGGTGGAGGTGGCCTTCCTGCAACTGTCCCGCCCCGATTTGACAGAGGCGGTGGAGGAGTGCATGGGCGCGGGGGTCACTCGGATCGCGGTGGTCCCCTTCTTCCTGTTCCCCGGTGCCCACGTGCTCGAGGACATCCCTGCAGCGGTTGGGGTCCTGGAGGCCAAATTTCCGGGCATAGTCTTCTCCGTCGCCCCCATCTTGGCTGGCCACCCTAAACTGGCGGAGATCGCGGCCGATCGTGCCATGGGGATCCTGTGAAGGAGGTTTCCTGGAGGGGCGGCTCACCACCCGCGGGTACCGAGGGAGGGAGTTGGAGGACGTTCGAGCAGTGGGACCCACAGGGAGGGCTCCCAGGGAGAACATTTCCTACGTCGGGCGTGCCTTTCCGTCCAGAGTGGCCGCCCCTCTCTTTCACACCCTCACCCGTGGCCTCCTGGATCCGGCGCCTCTGGCCAGCCGCGCCCCTCCTCTCCGGCCATCTGGGCGGGGCCAGCGACCTGGCGCGGCTCGTGGCGCACTGCCTGGGCACAACCGCGGTCGTCACCATCGCCACGGGCGCGCTCGAGCGTGCGCGCCGTGAAGGTTTGGGCTTCCCCCGAATGGGAATCTGAGTGGACACTCCGCGCGCCGATGTGTCATCCCGGAGGGGTGTCAGAAATCAGACGGCTGCCTCAAGACTGAAGCAGAGCAAAGGAGATGCCTATGGCCGAAGCCGAGGACATGCGGACGATGGTAGAGGAGGAGCGGTTCGCCTTCCTGATCGAAAGAGCGAAGGAACTCGGGGCTCACCGCGCTGCGATCATTCCGGCCGGCCAGGTGGTCGTGGACGAGCGCGTGCGCCTCAAGTGCGGCGTGCCCGTCTGCGAGGGGTACAACAACTACCTCCACTGCCCGCCAAATACCATGGCGGTGGACGAGTTTCGGCGCACTCTCAGCCGCTACTCCACTGCGATTCTTGTGCAGGTCGAGTCGGACGTGACCTCCGTAGACCTCGATGACGCCGGGCTGGCGAACAAGAAGGCCTCTGAGCTGGAGGACCTTTTGCACGGCGCTCCCAACAGGCTCCTGGGCAAGATCGTTACCAAGCTAGAGGCTGAGGCGTTCAAGGCGGGCTACTACTTCGCCGCGGGCTTTACGGGTGGCATCTGTCTGCTCTGCCCCAGTTGCGTGGGCGTGCACAGCGGCCAACCCTGCCGCCACCCGTACGAGGCGCGCCCCTCCATGGAGGGATTCGGCATCGACGTTTTCAAGACGGCGATCAACGCCGGACTTCCGATGGCCTTGTCCTCGGACGAGCCGGTTCGTTGGACCGGTCTGGTGCTCGTCGAGTGACCGCAGGGTGCTGTGGATGACTGCCTACGCGGTCACATCCCACTTGGGTGGCTGCCTCCGACGCCTGGAGGGTCCGTCCGAGGGCAGGCGACTCGAGAGAGCCCTCCAGGGAGGCGGTTCCCTGCCGGCAGAAAACGGCTCGCCATTCAGGGGTCTTCGCTGACCCAAAGGGGACCGGAGGCTGCCACGACCTCGGCGGCTCGCCCCAGGCGTTCTCCTCTTTCGTCAGTGCCGAAGAGCTCTGCCAGGGTTCGGAGACACGCCCAGGTGGGTTGCCACCCGAAGACCTCCAGGCTGACGACCAGGGGCGCCGGCGCTCCCGTGTCCGTCGCGGGGCCGACCCAGGCGGGCCGCTTGCTGGCGGCGGCGAAGCGCTGCAGCATGAGCCGCAGCTCCTCGGCGGGAAAGGCCCCGATGTCGCAGTGGTCCCTTCCGTCCCGGATCCCGTGGAGGTGAACCACCGTGAGGCGCTCCCCGAAGTCGGACAGATGCTGCGCAACGGTGCCGCCGTGGCAGAGGAGGTGCCCGACGTCCAGGGTGACGCCGAGGTCGTGGCGCCGCAGGAGCGGCTCCACCCACTGGAAGGGGAACTGAAGGTTCTCCACCGCCAGGGGCGAAGGGCCTGTCGCCGCAGCGAGGCGGCCCAAAGACTCGCCGAGCCCGTTTTGCCAGGCCCGGTGCTCGTCGGGGGGGAGGTGGGAAAGGGGCAAAGGGGGGTCGCCGAGGGCGGGGTGGTAGCGCAGGGGAAGCTCGGCGTGGATCACGAACGCGTGGGGTTCCAGGGGAAGCGTGAGTTCGATGGTCCTCAAACACGAGTTCTGAGCTCGCCTTCTCGATGCGGGATCGAGCTCGCCGATCCCCACGTCGATGGGGAGATGAACGGTGAAGCCGCAACCCGTGTCTTGACTGATCCGCCTCAGCTCCCGAACCTCCGAGCGGGAGGGAAGGTTTGAAGTGGCGCCCTCGAACAGGACCAGCTCGATGTCGTCGACGTGTGGGGCGAGGAGTCGGGCGTTCGGCAGCAAGCCAGCGGGGACGACGTAGGACGTCGTGCCGAAGAGAATGGGGCGTACGGAGCCGAGCGCACCGGGTGGAGCGGTCGAAGCGCGGGGATCTGCCATCTGTCTCAACCCTCCCACGGCGATACCCCCCTCAGACCAAGTCTTCGAAGGCCCCGAAGACGCCGTGCCGACCGCGCGGGGGCGAGCGCGACGCAGAAAGGGATGCTATTTGATTACGATGGAGGCTAGTCTTGGAAACGGGAGTCTGGCAACGCGAAACTGGTTCCCCCGGAGCCACTCGTCCGCGCGGGTGAGCAAACTCATCCTATGGTCTATATCGGGTCTTCTTTTGATTCGGTAAAATGCCAGTTGATTGTCGGAGACCTCGGGACAGCAGATGTGGGTGACGGGTGCAGAGAGGCAGGATGAGAAGGATCTACCGGGCGGCGTTCGCCTCCTGTGTTCTGCTCCTGGCGTCGTCCCGGGCAGCTTGGGCCATGCACATCTCCGAGGGGATCCTGCCCGGAAACTGGGCCGCCTTTTGGTCCGCTGCGGTCGTCCCCTTTCTCGGCTGGGGCATCCTGACGATCACCCGGCGCAAGAAGTCCGATCCCTCCTACATTCCCCTGCTCGGGATGCTGGGAGCTGCCGTCTTTGTCTTCAGTTGTTTCCCCATCCCAGTCCCTGTGGCGGGCTCCACGGCTCATCCGGCGGGCACGGGCATGAGCGCGATCTTCCTCGGCCCGGCCACCAGCGTGGTGCTCGCGTTCCTCGCGCTTCTCTTTCAGGCGCTCTTTCTGGCCCACGGCGGCCTGACCACTCTCGGGGCGAACACCTTCTCCATGGGGGTCCTGGGTTCCTTCGGCGGGTACCTCGCCTTTCGATTCGGCCGCGCGTTCGGCATCGACCTGTTCTGGAGCGGGTTCCTCGCGGGCGTGGTCGCCGACCTCGCAACGTACTTGGGAACCGCCGTGGCGATGGCTCTCGCCCTGCACGGAAACCAGCCGGTTGGCAGAGTGCTGGGCCAGATCTATGTTGCCTTCATGCCGACCCAGATTCCCCTCTGCCTGCTGGAGGGGGCCGTAACGGGGTGGATGGTGCTGACGGTGCGAAGCCACCGACCGGACATCTTGGCTCGGCTCGGCGTCGTGAAGGAAGACGAAGCATGAAGCCACGCTCGCACGCAGCGGGGCTCTGCTTGTTCGGGGCGTTGCTCTGCGCGCCCTTCGCCGGTAGCCAAGAGGGGCAGCCGAAGTGGGACGGCGTGGACAAGACGGTCGTCGAGAGGTTTGCGGAGCAGGGTGGGCGAAAGGCGCGGCCGCCCCTCATCGACACGGACCAGGGAGACCTTCTCCTCTTCTTCTTCGCCTTGGCCGGGGCGATGGGCGGTTTCGTCGTCGGTTACAACTGGCACAAACTCTTTGTCGTCGGCAAAGACGACCGGCGAGGGAGTTGACATGGGAGGCCACCACACTCTCTTCGAACCAACGGGCGGCAACCTGCCGCTGTTGGTGACCCTGGACGGCCGCGTCAAGATTTCGCTTCTCTCCCTCGCCCTCGTGGCAAACCTTCGCGCCGACGGCGTCCTCGTCCCCGGCCTGCTGGCCGGAACCGCTCTTCTCCTCGCCGTTCTCGCCGAGGTATCCCTCTCCTCCTTTTTGAAGCGGATGCTAATGCCCGCGCTGATGGCTTTCCTTGCGTTGGCTACGCAACTCGTATGGGTGAGCGAGGGGCCGGCCCTCTATACCGTAACGGTTCCTCTGGTCTCCTCGAAGTGGCTTATCCACGCCGGAGGCCTGCAAAGGGGTCTCGCGTTGTCGGCCCGGATCGTAGGCGGAACAGCGACGATCCTCCTCTTCTCCCTTACGACGCCGCTGCCGGAGCTGATGCGGGCGGCCCGCTTCTTCCGGGCTCCTTCGGTCCTCGTGGAACTCGCGGTCACGATGTACCGCTGCATCTTTCTCTTCCTCGAAGAAGGGCAGCGGATCAAGAACGCGCAAAAGGCGCGGCTTGGCTTCACCGACATCCGGACGACCCTGCGCTCTTCCGGCACGCTCGGCGCCATGCTGGTCTTTCGCTCCTATGATCGCGCCGAGCGCAGCTTCAACGCGATGCGCTGCCGAGGGTACCGAG